>DATHOB010000258.1:0-6192 GCA_035485355.1 Opitutales bacterium
CATGCCAGCGGGATTGGGAGCCGGGAAATTCCGGAGCAACCAGGTGGAATTCCACTTGCGGATCATCGCGAAACGCGTCCCAAAGATACCGAGCGTAAGTCTCCGGACCGCTGGCACCTTCCCCAAAAGCGGGAGTGGCGAACACCACGCGGGTTTTGACATTTGTAGTCATGTTTGTCCCCGTGTGATCCAAATCCAAAGACCAAACAGGATATCCGCGCCGAGCATCAATGCCGCGGCCAGCAAAAGTTTTTTAACGCTCAATTTTTGCAAAACTGAATTGGGACATAATCGCGAGAGTTGCTCTCGCTTGCGGTAAGGGTAGCCGGGGGAAACATGAACTTGCAGGGGGCCGGATAAGGATTGAGATGCAGCGACGGATAACTCCACCGTTTCGCCGCGCAGGCAGAGAATTTTTGTGGGTAGGGCAACGTTACGTTGAAAAGAAATAAGGCCATCCACAAATTCCGGCTGACCGGTATAGTGAAAGTCAACCTGGTGATTTTCGACGTTCAAAGTCAAGCTGCCAGCGTCATGGGTGATTTTGGCTGTCGGACAAAGCAAATAGCGCACCTCTACCACTCCACCGGGAGCGGAATCGGTTAGGGAAAAGCTGCCGTCGATGTTAATTTTAACTGAGCGTTGCAGCAAGGTTTGCCCATTCTTATTCAAAATGAAGTCAAAGATCGCATGGGCGGGTGACTCCTGCACACCGGCAAACCGCCACCCTGGCACATAGCCACTACCAGCACGAACGGGAATGCTTTGGTTGAAGTAACTGTCGATGCGGGCCTTGGCCCCGGTTTTGCCGCTGGTAAATCGTCCGGGTGAATCAACCCAAAACACATCATGTGCGAAGTAGCCCATCGCCATCTGGCTTTGTTGGCCATGCGCCCATGGGCGGACGTCTTGCGCATTTAACACCAACTGGGCACAGACCCGACCTTGCGCGGCAAAGTCAGCGACAAACAATCCGGTGTCAAACACCCGACACACGATACCGTCTGGGGGATGCTTGGGAGCATCCGCCAAGCGCAAATTATGTCCCAAGGCGGAATTGCCAAAGCGGTTGACGCGTTCATCAATGGAATATTGGACAAAAAACTCGCGCACCTTGGCCAGTTTGCGAAACGCGGTACGCTCACCGAGCAAATTGAGCAGTTCCTGGATTTCAAGAAAATGCTTTTCGATCAATTTCCAATAAGTCTGTGAAATCTCGAGCGGCACACCGTCATCACTGATAAAAAAATCTTCGCGGGAGGACATCCATTGCGCAACCTGGCGTGCCAGGGGAGCGCGCTGGGCCTCCGGCAAGTCGAGCGCATAGTGGAGCAAACACAGCGCGGTGATAAGTCCATGATTTCCTTGAAAATCGAACAAGTGATTTTCTCGCAACAATGCGAGATCGCGGGCCTGCAAGCCGGCGACAATTCGAGCAAGCCGGCGATTTTCAGGTTGCTGTATTCGGAGGTGAAACACATTGCTCGCGTGGCGCAAGGAGATCAACCGGACCACCGCAGTGTGATCATGAAAGGCACTGAAAGTGCGTGCAGATTTGCGCCAAATGGCACGGTCGAGCGCAAAGACATACTGTGTAAATTTGGCGAACCAATCATCGGGTTGGCCGGAAATTGCCGCCTCGGCAAAATAATAGCATGGTTGCGCGCCCAGCAGTGAAATGCTCTCGATCAAAGTGAGCGAACCAGCGAGCCGACTAGGCAGTGAGGCAATGTCTGCTGCTGCAAAACCATCAATTTGAAACATCCATAGATTCGCTTTTTCATCTTTGAACAATTTGGCTCCCTCTGCGCCGTAGTGACCGCGCAATTGACTGATGGGTGAATTTACTGTCTGACTCTCCAAACTGGCCACCTTACCCAACCAGCGCGCACGGAGATACGCCAGCGTTTTGGTGCGAAGCTCCACCACAGCCAGCAAAACCCCCCAAAATGCTCCGTTGACCAGTATGAAAAGCGAGATTTCCTTATTCATCTAACAAATCGGAATTTCAGATCGCGACTTAGGCCGAACTTATTCTTTCGCAGTGGTGGGTGGATACGCCAACACCTCGGCCAGTGCTTGTTTGTTCTCGGCCAGATAATTTTGGGCCCGCCGTAGGGATTCCTCACCTAATTGCTGGGCGCGGGGTAAATTCGAGAGCAAATTAACGGCGGTTTGGGCAAACTCTTCGGCGGATTGGCACACAAACAGACCGTGACCGAGAAACATTTCCAGACCAGCGACGCCGACGGGAGTCGTAATGATGGGTCGGCCATGCGTGAGGGATTCAATCGCTTTGATGGACAGGCCGGTACCCGTCAGTGCAGGATTGATGATCACCGGACAGTCTTCAAAAAAATCCATCAAGTTGGCAATGGGACCGAGAATCTTCACTCCCGGATAAACTTCGGGTGTCGAGCCGGGATCGCCCGCCAGCCAAAGTTCAACTTCGGGCAACTGTTGACGAATCAGCGGGAACACCCGGTTGATGAACCATTGGATGGAGTCGGAATTCCCCAGACTTTTTTTACGCGAGCCTAAATATCCCAAACGAAGAAAAGGCGCAGACGGAAGCGGTTGCCGAAGGGTTTCGGCAAAATGACCGACGGTATAAACTTTGCTGGATTTGCCGACCAATTTTTGAAAATAAGCGGCTTCCTTGGGTTGAATGGCAATGATGCGTTGGGTACGGAGCAAACCCCGGGTTTCATCTGCTGGTGTAAAGGATAGCAGATACTCTTTGCTTTTTTCAGTCGGCAATTTTTGCCGTGGAAGGGAGTAAGCGTCATGTGTGTCCACAATCCGCAAACATGGATTGGGAAATGCCTCCAAAATTCTGGAGTAATGGATGTAGGCGATTAGAACGCGGGAGTATTGGCGTTTTTGCTGCAATTGCCGGGCTTCCTCCAGCCATGGTTCGCAAAATAAATCGTCCAATTTATCCTTCACCAAGTGCAAGCGGTGCAAGGCGCGCTGGATCCGATAGCCAAGGGAGGCTTGTAACCGCGCCAGACCACGAAGCGGCGGTGTGCGCTCGAAATCCCACACCCATTCATCCACCAATGGGCGCGTGGCGGTTTTTTCCTCCGCGCCCATGCGCACGCTGGCAAAATGGATTTCGCAACCCAAGTTTCGCATCTCCCGGAGCAACGCAGCCATGCGGGCGCGATTTCCACCATAGGGCGGCGGGCCGCCAATGCGTGAAATAACCAATATGCGATTGTCACCCACTATTATTGATTCAGCTTCGACGTTGAAAAGGTTTGCGCAAGCGAATCCAAATACTCCGAGCCATATGACGCAGTAGCGCACGGAACAAACTCCCCATGGGTGCAAGGGCCAAAATACTTTCCGTGGAGTCGGGCGCGCGCGGAGAATTTTTATCTGGGGATTGAATCCACTTTTTGATGTAGGTGGTCATCTTGGCGCGCGCGATGTCGTAATTCCCATGGAGATAATTGGAGGAAATCAACGCGATGTCTCCGCCCAATCGGTCGCGACCGGAAACAGAATCGGGATTGAAATGGACGTAGACAACGGTCTCCGGGGTCAAGACGAAGGTTCCGATTTTCGACATTCTGATCCAGAGGTCGAGGTCGCCCGCATTATAGAAGCGTGGGTCAAACCCACCCACTGCACGGTACGTCGCACCATCAAACAGACAGCCGGGACTGAAAAACCACGCGTCCACGCCCCAATTGCCGATTTTCTTTTGATCACGGATATAAGGGGTGCGTTCAAAAATCCGTTTTCCGGCCAGATCCAATCCCGGGCCGCCGCCACCCCAGAGCACGTGGTGGGGATTGGCGGCGCGGAGGGCCATGAGGATGGCGAAAGCGCCGGGGGCGAAATAATCGTCAGCGTTCATGACCCCGAGCAATTCGGCATTGGTGCGGGCGAGTCCTTTGGCGCTGGCATCCGAGCAACCACGGTCGGGTTCGCTGGTCCAGAAAGTGATCCAGCGTTCGTATTTACGAATGATGGCGAGACTTTCGTCGGTGCTGCCGCCATCAATGACTATATATTCCAAGTCGGGGTAACCCTGCAGGAGTATTGAGCGAATACTTTGCTCAAGATAACCAGCGAGATTGAACGACGGCGTGACCACACCGATTTTCGGCCAGGGAGCGCCGTTGGGCTGCGTGGATGGAAATGCTGGGGAGTCCTCCGTCCACGGCCAGCCGGTTTTGCCGGATGGCGGAGGGGGAAGTTCAGCTAAAGTGGGGCAACGCATGATTAATCGTCAATTATTTATCCGAGTAACTTGCGGTAAATTTCCAAATGCTTCTCCACGCATTCCGGCCAGGTGAATTGTCCCACACGTTGACGACCTTTGGCCAATAGTTCATCGCGCCCAGGGAATGGCTGCGCCAGCTTCACAATGCAGTCCGCCCACGTCTTTTCGTCGGAAGGATCAAGCATGATGGCGGCGTCACCAACCACCTCGGGCAGGCTCGAGGTATTGGAAGTGACGGCGACAGTGCCACAAGCCATGGCTTCCAATGGGGGGATGCCGAAACCCTCGTAGCGAGATGGATAAAGAAAAGCCACGCTGCCACGATAGAGTTGCTGCAGAGTTGCCTCATCCGGAAAGACGACGTTGGTGACTTTATCCGTGATACCAAGGTAGTAAATTTGCCAGCGCTCTTCCGGCCCAAGTGGAGGGCCGACAACCACCAGCCGAATGCCAGGCGAAGTGGAGACGGCCTTGGCAAAGGCCCGCAGGAGAAAAAAGAAATTTTTGTATCCACCCCGAAAACCGACATAAAGAAATGTCGGGGCAGAAAAAATATCCGTGCTGAAAATTGGCTCACTCACGGGAAAGGAAGAAGCCAAATATATGACGGAGGTCTTGCCGGCCGCCTCAGGAATGAATTCCAGCACGTCTCGCTCAGTGGACCGGGATATGCAAATGACCTGGTCTGCGCGGCGGATTGCCTGGCGTTGGCTGCTAACGTAAGCTTCATTATTCATCTGCTGCGCAAAGCGTATATAAATCATGTCGTAGACCGTGACGACAACTGGGCAGCGGAAATCGGCCAGGCGCAGGCCACAAGTCAGATCGAAATTGGTCGGGTGCAAAAGGTCCGCGTTTGAGAGGCAATGCAGCTTCGACCAAATACGGTCAAATCGTTGCCGGTAGCGGAAAGGCAGAATGCGCGGGGGCGCCTGCATCCGCAGATTTGGATGCGCTGGAACTTGCGCACCCCAGGCCTTTACCCCGGTGACGACTGGCCGCCAATCATCAGGCAATCCTCGGATTATTTCCGCAAAATAGCGGTTGATGCCTCCGGCTTGTTGTTGTTGGAAAATGCGGCCGTCAAAAAGAATTCTGGGTTTCATGACAAAATTCGACTTAATAGTTGGTTAATCGTTATGCTCGCGAGGAAGGAACTCGACACGGGCCGGGGGAATGACGGCGGCACGGATGAATTCAGACCGCTCGTCGGCGGCAAGTTTGTTTTTGGACACATCGAAATAGGCGACCAACTCTTGGAAATCCTCGATCCCCTGCTCGGAGTACACGGCAAGATTCAGGGTGTAGCTGCCAGGTGCCAGGCGGAGTTCAGCAATGGATAAATTTACGGTGTGCTCCCCAATAGACGCATCGGCGGGAACTTCAACGGGGAGATGGCTGGAGGCGATATCCACGCCCGTGGAATTGAATATCGCATAGGCAAAAATAAAGGATGGGATGGGCCGACGCAATCGCAGGTGGCAATGAAAGGACAATAACTCGCCAAAATCGAATACCCAAGGCTTGGCGGGAGCGGGCGCGGAAAATTCGACCGCGGCAATTTCAATGTTGCCTTGGGCATTGGGTGGGCGGCTGCGCCGGCGCAAATCAACCACCCGGCCAGAATCATGAATATTTTGGCCGTAGGCGCTAATCACCTCGCTCGGCGTGGCATCAAGGCGCAATTGGCCGGCGTCGAGCCAGATGGTGCGGCTGGTGAGACGGAGCACAGAATCCAGATTATGACTGACAAACAGGATGGTACGGCCCTCGCTTTGGGAAATATCTCGCATTTTACCCAAACATTTTTTTTGAAAACGCGCATCTCCCACGGCCAAAACTTCGTCGACAATCAATATCTCCGGCTCCAGATGCGCGGCAACGGCAAACGCGAGGCGGACATACATCCCGCTGCTATAGCGCTTAACCGGTGTGTCGAGGAATTTTTCCACTTC
>DATHOB010000259.1:0-4306 GCA_035485355.1 Opitutales bacterium
GCGCTGGCGGAGGTATTCGCGGTGCAAGGTCGCGTACAGCCACGATTTGATCTTGACCTCTTCGCCGAGCGTCGCGCCTTTGTTGGCGTAAAGAAAAAAGGTGTGTTGGGTCAGGTCGCAGGCCGTTTGCTCGTCGTGAACGAGGCAAAACGCAAAGCGGTACAGGCTGGTGCAATGGGCATCCACCAGCTTTTTATAATTGAGCGACTGGAGGCGGGACATGGGGAGCGCGCGGCAGGAAAAATTCCCCTTCACGTCAGGGCTGGGAAAGGAAAAGTCCGCCGCGGTCGGGGCGTAGCGACGGTATCGCGGGGGGTGGTGGCACGCAAATAAATTGTGCGCTGGACCGAGTTACGATGGAGTAATGTGGTCGTGATTTTGGTTTGTGCCGCCCCCGGTGGGCGGTAGAGTGGGAGGCATGGCAGTGTTTTTAGGCACGGTGATACCGCTGCATTGGCATAACGAGCCGTTGCTGTTGCTGTGTCTGCTTGGCGCGGGCTGGATGTATGCGGTGGGGGTAGGGCCGCTGCGCGCACGATTGGCGCCCGCGGGCACGCCCTTTCCCAAGGCGAAGGCAGCGGCATTTTTCGCGGGTTTGATTTTTAATTATTTGGCGGTCGGCTCGCCCCTGGACCAGTTTGGCGAAGACTACCTGTTCTGCGTCCATATGGTGCAGCACCTGATTATCGTATATATCACGCCGCCGCTGATGCTCTGGGGGACGCCGTGGTGGTTGGTGGATGCCGTGCTGGCGCGCCGGGGGATAAAAAAGGTGGCGCAGTGCCTCTTCCATCCCGCGGTTGGCTGCACGGCGTTTGTCGTCACATTCGCGATGTGGCATTTGCCCGAGCTGTATGAGGCCGCGCTGCGCAACCGGCCCATCCACATCCTTGAGCACTTGATTATTTTCGGAACCGCGGTGCAGATGTGGTGGCTCTACCTCAGCCCTTCGCGGATCATCCCGCCGTGCAACTACCCCGTGCGGATTGTGGCGGCGTTCCTGCTCATGGCTGCGCATATGCCCATTCTCGGTCTGCTGGCATTTTCAGACGACCCGCTCTACCGCACCTATGAACTTGCTCCGCGCATTGAGTACACCCTGCCGGGAACCCATATTTTGCTCATTCCGAAAATGAGCGCGGCGGACGACCAGCGTGTGGGCGCGGCGATCATGGAAATGAGCGCGGCCGTGGTGTCAGTGGGGCTGCTGGGGTTCAGTTTCTGGGGGTGGATGAAGGACGATGACCGGCGCAATGGCAAGGCCCGCCCAGCGGCCAATCCGCTGCCAACCTGATTCCCAAACGTCACCGATTTGTGGCTTGATATATTCCCCATAAGGAATATAGTTTCGGCATGCGGCTCATTCGTGTTTATCAATGCCTTTGCGACCCGACGCGCCTGCGCATTCTGCATCTGCTGCTGGGCGGGCCATTGTGCGTTTGCCACCTGCAGGCGGGGTTGGGCGAGCCGCAGGTGAAAATTTCCAAGCACCTGTTCTATCTTAAAAAACACGGAATGGTGCAGATGCGTAAAGTGGGGAACTGGCATGTCTACCGTTTACCCGCCCGGCAGACGGAGGAGCTGAAGGCAAATTTGCGCTGTTTGCAGGAATGCGCGGCGAAAGACCGGCAGTTCCGGAGCGATATGGCCAAACTTAAAAAATTGCGCCAGTGCGGGTCCGCCCGGCAACCCATGTGCGCCCCCGCCACGGAGAAAACCCGGCTCGTAGCGTAACCTTAAATTCCATTTTTGCATGAATAACCAAACACCCAAGAAAGTTCTCTTCCTGTGCACGGGCAATTCCGCGCGCAGCATCATTGCCGAGTATCTGCTTCGGGCCAAAGGACAAGGCCGGTTCGAAACGTTCAGCGCTGGCGCGTTGCCGACGGGTCGCGTCAATCCGCTCGCCGTCTGGGTGCTGAAACACAAATATCTCATTGATGCCAGCGGCGCGCGCAGCAAATCTTGGGATGAATATCGCACGGTGAATTTTGAATTTGTGATCACCGTGTGCGACAACGCGCGCGAGTCTTGCCCGCTCTGGCCGGGGCAGCCGGTCGTGGCCCATTGGGGTTCGCCGGATCCGGCGGTGGTGGAAGGCAGCGAAGAAGAGAAGCAACAGGCGTTCATTGACGTCGCTTCACAAATTGCCCGCCGCATTGATTTATTTTGTGCGCTGCCTGCGGAAAAATTAACCGCGCTGAAATTGGGTGAAATCGGCGGCCAGTTCAATTATGCCGGCAAGGAAAGTTTGGCTCAGTGAAGGTAGATTCGCGCAAACCTTGGCTACCAGCCTGGCTGGTGGGTGAAGTGGCCGGCACGTTCCTGCTGGTTTTTTTCGGCTGCGGCTGCGTGGCGACAGCGACATTGTGCGGCGCGCAAGTCGGGGCGTTTCAAGTCGCCATCATTTGGGGGCTGGGCATTGCCATTGCGATTCAGCTCACGGGCGGATTGAGCGGCGCGCATTTGAATCCAGCAGTGACGGTGGCGCTCGCGGCCTGGGATGGATTTCCGTGGAAAAAAGTGCCGCTATATCTCCTTGCCCAATTAGCTGGTGCGTTTGCGGCGAGCGCGGTGCTGTATTTAATTTATTCCGGCGTGTTCACCGCATTTGAGTCCGCCCATGGCATCGTGCGCGGTGCGCCGGGGAGTGAGGCTTCGGCCATGGTATTTGGTGAATTTTTCCCCAATCCGGGAGGGAAACCGTTGCCTCCCGCAAGTGTGGCCAGCGTGACTTGGCCAACCGCGTTTTTGACCGAAACTGTGGGCGCGGCAATTCTGCTACTCGTGATATTATGCGTTTCCAATGAACGCAATCGTGCCCGCCCGGTGGGGTTTGCGCCGGTCATGATTGGTCTGACGATCACGATTTTAATTTCGCTGATGGGGCCATTGACGATGGCGTGTTTCAACCCGGCCCGCGATTTCGCGCCCCGATTATTCAGTTCTCTGGCAGGCTGGGGTGGGATTCCGTTTACTGCCAATGGCAACGGCTGGTTCACCGTCTATATCGCCGCGCCATTTTTTGGCGGATGGTGTGGCGGGGGGATATACCGCTGGTTTTTCAAGCCACACTTTCAGTTAAGCGCTTAAGATTGATGTTTAATTCTTGCTCGCGGGTGTGGAAGGGATGGTGTCATCCATGTTTACCATAAAGCGAAAACCGGTGTAGGGATTACGCGTGATTTGCGCGATATGATTGATCGTCGCCGAGCGAATACTGTCGAGCGGCGAGAGCGCGTTGACGCTGGAGAGCGGGGCTTTGCCTTCATCCTCATCCAGAGTTAGTTCAAGCCATTCCGACACATTGCCCAGCAAGTCGTAAAAGCCATTGGCGTTGGGAGCCTTGGTCGCCGCCGCATGCGTTTGCCCGCCGGAATTATCAAAATTCCATGTCGTGGCGGCGAGGTCGAGCGTGGCGGTAGTGCCGAGCGCGGCTTGGAACTCCTCCACCATGGGCAGACGGACAGGGCGGGCGATAATCCAAGAGAGCTTGAGGCAAAAATCCCTGGCTTCCGTCCAATTCACCGATTCCACGGGCAATTTGGGCCCGGGATTACGGCTGGGATTGCCGCCAACCACCGCGCTGTAAAGCGATTGAGTGACTTCCTGTTTTGCCATCTGCCAATATTGGATGCGGGGTACCGGAAGAATTTGCGTGTAAACTTGGTCTTCAATGGAGGCAAGGTCGTCCTTTTTAAAATAAAGATAGAGAATGCGGTTTTGCAAGTCGGTGTCGAGCAGGGTGCTTTGCGGATAGGCTTGGTGAAAGTTCGTGGTCTTTTCGTACAAGGCCGGGAGGCTGGCGCTGGCTTGATCGGCGTGGCGGTTGCGAAGTTCGTCGAAAATGGCGGCGGCCTGGGACTTGATATCATTGGCCAGCGGGCGGCTGAGGGAAGTGTCCAACATTACCGAGATAAGTGTCACCTGCTTGGGATCGGCAAAACGGGAGTCGGGGTAGCGGGTGTTGAGGTCTTCCTGCCGGCGTTTGGCGTCCTGGTAATATTGCGCGGCTTGCGCGGATTGCCCGGCCTGATCCGCGGCTTGGGCGGCGGCAATGGATTTCTGGATTTGCTGGTATTCCGGCAGGGAGCGCAGCCCGGCCAATTGTTGATCCAGCTTGAGTAGACGGTCGGAATCATTGAAGCTTTGCAGCGGAAATTCGCGGTTCAGGCGCTGTTGCAGATCGTAGGCCTGTTGAAAATTCTGTTGGGCGGTGGCCCAGTCCTGCCGGATCAAGGCGGCGGTGGCGGCGTTTTCCGCGGCCTGACTCGCGATATTGAGCGGTTGCGCCGTAAGATAGTCG
>DATHOB010000260.1:0-14029 GCA_035485355.1 Opitutales bacterium
GCACGGTGCCTTCGCCTTCAGGCATGGAGTCGAGCTTATTGATCAAATAAGCGTATTGAGTCGCGTAATACTGGTTGATGCGCAGGAAGTCATCCGATTTGTCATCGTGGCTGGCCAGATGGTGGGCGAGCTTGACGTTGAGGAAAGGGTAGAACAGGCCGGAAATATCGCGGCAGAGAAGCAATGTGGCGATGCGGGTTTTGTCCGTTTGGAAGCCGAGGGCGAGAATATCGCACATCAGGCGCATATGCTCACGAATATCTTCGGGCAGGCCGTTGTCCGGGCGTTTCATGGTGAACACCGGCTGGCTCGCGCCTTGGGCGTTCGCATCGGCCTTGGCTTTGGCCGCGCGCATATTCTCTGCGCGTACTTCGACTTCACGCACACTGGTGAGGTACTCGTCGAGTTTGGATTTATCCGTCGAGCTGACTTGCCGGCTGAGGGAACTGGCCTGATCCATCACGCGGTCGAGCACACTTTGGTTGCGCATGCTGCCCTTGTTTTCAAAGAGACTGTCGAAAGCGAGCGAGGGGTAGACTTCCATCGGGACGGGCGAGGTCGCATTTTCCCACGAAATATGCGAACTGTACGCCATCGAAAAATTCGTTTCATGGTAACCTGTCACCGGCTGTTCGCAGCCGATGACCATGCTGGGCTGAACCGTCTGGTCGCCAATGTGACTCGCGAGCACCTGGTCCATGCTGACGCCGCCATGCAATTCCGCGCCCTTGGTCAAGTGCGCGCCGGAAAGCAAATTGCCCGTCATCCCGGGGTGAATGCCCACGCCCGTGGCCGCTTTGTTAAAGAGGCCTTTGATGAAATTGATTTTGCCCTTGATGGGTTCGAGCGGCGCCAAGCTTTGCCCCAGCTCCATCGCGCCGCTTGAGTCGTCTGCCGTCCAGTGATTGGGGTTGACCCCGTTCGCCATGAACAATACGGCAAGTCGTTTAGGCGGTGCAGCGGGCACTCCGGCGGAAGTGATGGTATCTGCGCCCCAGACGGGAATGGACTCAAGCCAGGGCAGGGCCATGACCACGCCCGCGCCACGCAGAAAACGCCGCCGAGATACTTGCAAAGGATTTCTATCGGGTAGTTTGCTCATGGCTGGGGTTGCTCCTTGGCCGGGGTGGGGGTGACGCGTTTGTTCAAAAATTGCGGGCTGGTCACAATGCCCTCGATGATGGTGTCAAAATGGTATCCATCGGCGGAAAGTTTATCATGGATGGCGGCCACCACCGCATCATCCGAAGTTTGGAGGCTTCGTCCTAGCGCATATACCATCAGTTTTCGGGTAAGGTTGTCAACGAATTCATTCTGGGTTTTGCTGCGCACATAGTTGCGCAAACCATCGAGGCCGGTGCCATCGCTGCCGTCGGGAAAGACGGCGCTGGTGTCCACCGTGCGCCCCGCCAAATCGAGGGTGCGTGCTTCGCCAATTGGGCCGTAGCCTTCAAACACCAGACCGAAGGAGTCAAATTTGGCATGGCAGCTGGCACAGGTTGGGTCGGAACGGTGTTTTTCGAGAGTCTGGCGGAGGGTGAGGTCGCCCAGTTTGGTCTCATCCGTCGGCAAGACGGGAACGTTCGGTGGCGGAGCGGGGATTATCTCACCCAAAATCCGCGTCACAAACCAATTGCCGCGTTTGACCGGGCTGGTGCGCAAGCCCGGGGCGTTTTTAGTTAGAAACACGGCCATGGGCAGCAATCCGCCACGTTGGTATTTTTGCGCGTTATCGACCCGCACCCACGCATCCGCCGCCACTGCGGGAGCCGGCATGCCGTAGTGCTGCGCCAATACCGGATTCACAAAAGTGTAATCCCCGTAAATGAAATCGAGAATGGAGCCATTGCGTTGCACCAAATCGGAAAAATAATGCAACGGTTCCTGGAACATGGCTTCGCGCAGATCGTTGGTGAATTGGGGAAAATGGTCGCGATCTACTGAGTTTGTTTCCTCGAAGCGGCGGATATCGAGCCAGTTGCCCGCAAATTCTGCGGCGAGGCCTTGCACTTTGCTGTCTTGCAACATGCGTTTAGCTTGGGTGACGAGGACTGCGGGCTGGTGGAGGTCGCCGGCGGCGGCGTGTTTCAGCAACTCCGCATCTGGCATGCTCGACCAGAGAAAATAACTCAAGCGGCTGGCGAGTTGGTAGTCCGTCAAAGGCGCGGAATTTTGATCAGCGCTTTTTGCTCCATTGGGCAGGTCGTAAAGGTAGAAATAATAGGGCGACATCAAAATGCAAACGACCGAATCCCGGATGGCGTCCTCGTGGCTTTCCTGGGTCAGTAGGGAGTGGTAGAAAGAGAGGATATCGGATTTTTCCGCATTTGACAGCGGGCGGCGGTAGGCGCGTTCCGCAAAGTCCTGCAACGCTTGGAGCTGGCTCGGTATTGCAGCCTGCTGGGCCTGCTCTAGCGCGCGGATGCGGCTGTTCATAGTCACAAAATAATCTTTCACGACGGAAACAACCGTCGCATTGGGATTGCCTGTTTGCAGTTTGGTGAGGTAGATGTCACCCAGCGCTTTGATTCTTGCCGGGGAGGTAATGTCCGCGTCTTCCGGGCGGAAGGCATTGAACTCCGGTGCGGTCAAGGTGCTGGGTGGTTCACCGCGTTCGAACCACATAAATTGCTTGTACTGCCGCAAGGGCGCCTGGGTCACGTATTCGAGGTCGCGCCACAGTAAGTCCAGCTGGTGCTGCTGCTGGGAATCGAGAAGCAAATTATACAGCGGAGCGTCATCGCGAAAATAACCCATTTGACTGTGAAAGCCGGCGGTGAGCAAGCGATGGCCGGACAAGTCGGACAAAATGTTCTGCGGGGTTTCAAACGGGCGACCGCGCTCGGCAACGGCAAAAGCATCGGGGAACACCGCGCAAAAGCGCTTAAAAGAATCTTCGTATTGGGCGCGGGCCATATCGGAGGTTGGTATTACCAAGGCGGGGTCGGAGTTGGCGTAAACCGACATGTCGAGCTGTTGCGCATTGCCGGCATAAGTCAGCCGGTTGGCGGCGTATTGTTCGTCCTTCCAAAGCACAATCATCTGCGAGCCCGCGGCAATCGGGCGCGGTTGCAGATTGGCGATTTTCTTCGCCACGATGGGCCGTAAAGACGATATGAGATAGTCAATATAACTGGCGCTGGTTTTCACATCCGCCGGTTCCTGGCCGTTTACTGGCGCGGGCAAACTCCGAAACCGGGTCTGAATGGCGGCCATGGGGCCGACTTCCTCGCCTTTGGTGTTGAGCAAGGTCCAGATGGTGCTGAGATATTTGGGGCTGATTTTGGCTTCTTGCGCAAATTCCGTGAGGCTCGTTTGGGGCCGACTCAAGGCGGCGCGGTTTTGGAAACGCCAAGCGGCCTGAAAATACGGCGTGTAATCCAGTTTCAGCGCGCGGAAAAAATCAAAAACATCCCCATCTACCAATGATTGCTGGCGGTAGAAATCCACAATGCGGTGCACGGAATAATTGTCGCGGTCTTCATCCGTCACCATGGCCAGCGGGGAAAAGTCAAAGCCGTCCGGCTTGAACACGATGTGGTCGGCGACCATCCGCGCGGCATCCATGTATTTTTTCACCAGCGCAGGGGACATGTCGAGCGACTCGCCCGAATTGTCGAAGCCGGCTTGGTTGGCCGGATCCACCGGAAATTCCTTGGTTGGTTGCAGGTCCACGCCGGTGAGGTCGCGAATGGTATAATCGTATTCCGCGTTGCTCAACCGTCGCGCCAGAACAAGCCCCGGGTCACCTTGGTTGCGTTGGGTTTCGTAGTCACTGACGGTGTGAATCCAATTGATGATCGGCTGGCAATCCGCGGGAGTGGGGTGCAGGTCGGCCTCTTCGGGCGGCATCTCGCCAGATTTTAATTTTGAGGCCACCACATTCCAGCGTCGCAAGTCCTTGATGACGTCCGCGACGTTGGAGTAAGAACCCAAATCGAGGCCGGCTTTGGGTTCATCGTGGCCATGGCAAATGACGCAGTATTGCTGGACAAAAGGCTGCACCGTTTTGTGAAACTCGGCATCCAATGCCGGCAGCGGATCCATCGCGGCCGAAGCATCTGGTGGGGGCGTTTTAACTGGCGACGACGTGCACCCCGTATAAAACAGGGCCAAGGCAAAGACCGCCCCCAGGGCCAGAACACAAAAGGTGAATGGTTTGCGCATGGACAATGTCTCGCTGAAACGATGGGTCGAAAAAGGAAAGATGAGTCAACGTTGATGCGACTCGGTTGACTGGCGCGTTTTATTTTGCCGCTGCTGGCGCGGCATCCTTGGGATAGCCTTGCCACAGCCATTCGAGCGCCTCAGGCAGTGTTTGCGCTTTGACGTTGCCGTCCACATGTTGCGCGTTTTGGGCGAAAACGTATTGGTAGTGGTAACCCTTGGCATGCAGCACGGCGGCCATGCGCTGGTTGGCCAAGACCCAATCATGCATACCATCGCGCATGGAGTTTGGGTTGTACAAATCGGTGTCGCCGACTTCGAGCCAGATGCGAATGGGTTTCACCGGACTTTCCGGGATGAGGTGCTCGTGGAAATCCCATGCGCCATCCGGCGTTTCCGGGTTAAAAGGCCACTGCTGGTTGACATAGGTGCCGGAGTATGTGAGCACCCGGTGGTAAAGATCCGTATGGTACCACGCCATCTCCAATGCGCATGAGCCGCCAGAGCTTCCCCCCATCGTTGCCCGGCCTTCGGGGTCTTTGGTCAAAGTCACATTGTAGAGTTTTTCAACTTGGGGCAGCACCTCGGTTTCGACGAATTCCGCATATTTTCCGGACATGGTGTCGTATTCCAAACCGCGCTCGCTGCCTTGCGCATCGCCACTGCCATTGGAAATCATGATGGCAATCATGGTGGGCACGCGGTGTTGGGCGATGAGGTTGTCCAGAATCACCGGCAGATTTGCCTCCGGGCCATCCGCAGTGACAATGAATGGCGCGGCGGTGCCGGGGACGTATTGGGCGGGAACGTAAACAGACACGTTCCGCTTATAGGCTTGGGGATGGGAGGTGGGAACGAGCAAGGTCTTCGGGTTGTTCGGATCCACCGTACCATAAGTATTCACATCGCGGCCAATGCCGGGATAAATTTTGCTGTCTTCTGAATTCATGGTGAACCGGTTTACGGTTCCTTTGGGCACATTCGCATTGGCAATCGTTTCCGGCGCCGGAAGATAAATCGGCCCGATAATGAAATTGCCATCCACGTTTGGGGGCGGATTGGTGGCGGTGATTGCGAGGGGATTGAAGGTCGGATGCTTTTCGAGGACGGCCTTGGCAGCGGGGTCGCTGGCGGAAAGAGTGCTTTTCAATGCGGTATTGATTTGCGTCAGTTCTTCCGCACTGGGCACCACGGGGGTGAGCGCCGGGGCGCCCGGAGTGTACGGGTCGCGTTTGAAAGGCGACTCCCCGCCGGGCTGGGCGGCGGAAAGGGGGCTGATGGGCAATGCACAACCCACGATTAATGCCAAAGTGAATGCAGCGCTAATCTTATTCATAGGGGTAAGGGGTATTCTAGGCTCAATTGCCGATGGTTATCTGCCATTGGCCGACTCGTGGATAGGGGTAACAATCCTGAATGCCAGTCGGAGGGGTATGGTGTCGATTCCAGTGAATCTAATTGAACTTTTTATAACAAGCAAAATTCAAGTAATTCTCAGCGCGCATCACATGTCTGAAAGTATTTTTTCGGGCTGGCGGGTGACGCTAGGTTTCAAAGTGGGGCAATCCATTGCGATGGTATGTGCCGGAATCAGGTGGTGTGAACGGGGGTCATCGCACTGGGGTCGCCGGTAGGGGGCGGGGCGTGATCGGTTTTGGCCGGGGGCCCAAGCAACTCCGTGAAAATCGGCTTTAGCGCATCCGCCCAGATTTGATAGCCCTTGAGGGTGGGGTGCAACTGGTCGCTGGCATTCATCATGCCTTCCAGTAATTTGCCATTTTGGTCCGCCAGTTTGTCGTTGATGTTGAGGTACCGGATTTTTTTGCCGTCGGCCAGTTGGGCAAGGTTGGCGTTAATTTTGTTGATGGTCGGCATCACCGCGTTGGTGCCGCGATCATTGCGCGGAGTAATGGCAGTCAGAATAATCACCGCGTTGGGGGCCTTGGCTTGCATGATGTCCAGAATGGCTTTGATGCCGCTCGTCACGTCCGCCACTTTGGCATCGTTGCTGCCCATCGGCGGCGTGCCGCCAACATTATTCGTCCCGGCGAGCAGGACGATGATTTTGGGATTCACGCCATCCAGTTCGCCGTTGTTCAGCCGCCAGAGGATATTTTGAATGGTGTCCGCGCCCCAGCCGAAATCGGCGGCGTTCCAACCGAAGAAATTTTGTTTCCAATTGGCCAGATAATCCGGGTAGTCCGACGCACCCCAGCGGCGGGTGATGGAGTCGCCTTCAAAATAAATATCAATGCCGCCGGCTTTGGCTTTCGCGAGCAATTGCGCGTGGGCCGTTTGGGAATTCTGATCGGTTCTTGCTTCGGGTTGGTTCGCCGGTTTCGGCGCCGCGCCGGGGCCGCCAGTAGGAGCGATTACGACCGCTCTCGCCGCAGTGATGGGGATGGGATTGTAGTTGGGATATTTGTCAAATATCACCTGCAAACGTGGGTCTTGCTGCACCAAAAGTGCTTTCAACGCCGTGTTAATGTCGTGGTATTCCGGATTAGTCAGTGCGGTTGATTCCGACGATGGCGGCTGCGCCAAAGCCATGTCCGACATCCACGCCATCGCGGCGCAAATAATTATAACCGAGCGGAATTTTGTGCGCATAGAATAATAATAAGGTAGAACAATTTACGTCGCGCAAGGAGTTATTTGGTGGCCGGAGGGGCTTTAATGTATTGGCCCACCCAATCAAAAAACGGCGCCACGTTCGGGGCATCCGTATGGCCGCCTTCGTGCTGCCGCCAGGCCAGTTCACCGCCAACCAGATGCTGCACCGCAGGCATCGGCGCAGTCAGGTAACTCTCCGTGATGCCAAAATCCTGTTTCCCCAAGAGGCGGTAAACCCGGCCAGCGAGAATGCCAGCCATGAAACTTCCGGGTGCATCCACCCATTTGGGGTCACCCGCGGATTCCACTCCATAGCTGATGAATACCGGCCGCGGTGCGCACAGGGCGATAAGTTCGTGGGAATCCACGGGCAAGTCGGCCGCAGTTTTCTTAATGGGCGCGTCGGCGCCGTATTTGAGGAAATTCCCCGCCATCCAATGATATTCGCCGGAGGCAGTGAGGTTTTCGACTGCTTCGCCAAAGTCGTGGCGGTGCAGTTTTGCGCCGCCTTCGCCAGAGGAGCCGACCAGCGCCACCGCCACGCGCTCATCAAAAGCCTCGGTGACGAGCGCGGCTTTGCCATAACGCGACACGCCATCAATGCCGACTTTCTTGGGGTCAACTTTGGCGTCGGGATTGGCTTCGAAATAATCAATCAACCGACTGACGCCCCAGCCCCACGCACGCAACGCACCCCAGTCATCGGGTTTGCGTGGCTGGCCTTTGTTGGTCAGGCCAATAATGCCCTGGGTCAACTGCGGGCCGTCCGCCTGAATGCTGGCGGGATCAATGGTGCCATAACCCCAGCCGTGCGCAAT
The DNA here is from genome assembly GCA_035485355.1 of Opitutales bacterium. Lineage (GTDB taxonomy): Bacteria > Verrucomicrobiota > Verrucomicrobiia > Opitutales > JABDGR01 > JABDGR01. Next base: position 7,599 of record DATHOB010000260.1, read on the forward strand.
CGCGAGGGCCAGCCAACCGGTCGCTGCGCCATTTCCACCGCCCGCTGCAGGTGGAGCGGTAAAGGGGGTATAAGAAGGGTGCTGGCTAAAGACCTCTTGGGCTGCCGGGTCGGATTGCGAAAGAATTTTTCTCAATGCGGCATTGATGTTGGATACATCTTCGGCACTCGGTACATCCGGTGGCGGAGTCGCGCCACCGCCGCCAAAAGTAAACATGATCGGCACCGGGCCAGAGGCATTTGCCAGCACGGTGAAAACGGCGCGGATGTTCACTGAAATATCCGGGTCACCGCTATTGTCCACATGGCCGACCAAAGTTTTGGTGACCGTCGGCACGCCGCCCACGCGACTGGCCTGAGTGGCGGTAACCTCCCAGGTCACCTTGGGCACATTCGCGGGAATGCGGCCATACACTTCGCGGGCGAAATCCTCAAAAATTTCCGCGCGGCGCGCGGGCCATTGGGCGGCGGTGGTCACTTTGGTGCCGTCCTTCATGGTCAGCGCATCGGGCATCGAGTCCTTCCACGGATTGGCCGTGGCCAAATCAAAGCCCGGCCCGCTTTGGGCGCTGCCACTTTTGCCGGACCGCAGTTGGGTGATGCCCAGTTGATCCAGCATGTTTTGATGATCATTGAATGCCCCGTTGGCCGGAGCGTTCTGGCCCAGCGCAATCGCCGCACCCGGCATGCCGGAAAGCAGGCAGCCCGCGGTAATGATAAGCAAGGTTGAGGTGGTTTTCATGGGATATTCCTGGGGATGAAAGCATTACAAAGTCGGTCGGGAAACTGGATCGCTGCAGGTCATGCAACAGCAATCCAGACTGATAATGAGGTGGGGTAACTTCAGGGGTGGAGCAACCTGCGGACTAATCATCAAGTTATGCTAGAATCACCTTTTGGCAAAACGAAAAGATGGGATAAATTCGGGGGGCTGCGTTTCCGTATATTACCTCTTCCGATATGGCCATCGAGTGGATAATAACTGATATGTTGGCAGGAAATTGCTTTTGAGGTTTGCCGGGCATTGTGGTTGGGAGTTAAATTTCGCTGCGGTCAGTGCATTCACAATTGAATGCCATACGCCCATACGTTTCGAATGCTCACCACACTAGCAGTTGCCAACTATCGTTCGCTGCGCAGCTTGCAGCTTCCGCTACGTCGACTCAATCTCATCACGGGTGCGAATGGCAGCGGCAAGTCCAGTGTATACCGCGCCTTGCGCCTGCTGGCTGACACCGCGCGGGACAGCGGCGTCGCCCCTGCGCTCGCCCATGAAGGTGGCCTGACCTCGACTCTCTGGGCCGGCCCCGAGGTTATTTCCCGGGCCATGCGCAGTGGTAAGCATCCCATTCAGGGCACCTGCCGAAACGATCCCGTCAACCTCAAGCTCGGTTTTGCTGGCGACGAATTTGGCTACTCAATCGAGTTAGGGCTACCCACGCCATCGTCGTCTGCCTTTGCGCGCGATCCGCAAATCAAGCGCGAATGCATCTGGCACGGCCCGTTCTTTCGCTCGGCCGCGCTGCTCGTGGATCGATGCAACAACGCCGTGCGAACCAAAATTGACGCTGGCGAATGGCGCGTAATCACCACCTCGCTCTCCGCGTTTGATAGCATGATGTCACAACTTGCTGACCCGCGCAGTGCCCCGGAATTACTTTTACTCCGCGAGCAAATCCGCTCTTGGCGATTTTACGACCATTTCCGTACCGATAGTGAAGCTCCTGCCCGCCTTCCGCAAATTGGCACTTACACCCCTGTGCTCGGCCATGACGGGGCCGACCTTGCGGCCGCCTTACGCACCATCATGGAAATCGGCAACGGTAAAGCATTGTCCGCCGCCGTGGAAGACGCCTTTCCCGGAGGACGCATTGAGATTAATAATTTCGACGGTCGCTTCGAAGTCGCCATGCACCAGCACGGTCTGCTGCGCCCGCTTTCCGCCGCCGAGCTTTCCGACGGCACCCTTCGCTATTTGCTTTGGATCGCTGCCTTGCTCACGCCTCGTCCACCCGCACTGTTGGTGCTTAACGAGCCGGAAACCAGCTTGCACCCAGATTTGCTCCCCGCACTCGGGCGCCTCATCGCCCACGCCGCTCAATCCACCCAAGTCCTGGTTGTCTCTCATGCTCCTCCATTGATTAAGACCCTTGAAAGCGTGGTCGATTCCAATTTGATCCGCCTCGAAAAAGAATTCGGCGAAACCCGCGTCTCAGGTCTTCGCGCGATTGATACGCCAACTTGGCATTGGCCGCCACGCTAGAAATGAAAGCCACTTCACGGCAATTGTTTCGCGCCCAAATCCGTTTGCGTCATGTTTTCGATATCAATGAAAACTGCGGCGGGGCGGGCGTCGGGCTGGAGCGTGGTTATCCGCACGCCATCGAGTTTCAGGCCGTCAACGTGGCGCGCGTAGATACCGTAGGCCGGCACGGTCTTGCCGAACATATTGAATTCCGGATATGCCGTTTCCTTTTCCGCCAATTGCGTTTTTGCCTGCTCGGCGGTTCCACCCCCGGGGACTTCAATGGTAATGTTTTGCAGTTCCAGCGACTCCACCGGGTGGCTGGGGATGCCGTTGATAAGCAGGCCGATGAGTCCCACGTTTTTGGCGCGGATGTTTTGGATGGTCACTTCGCTCAATTTACCCGCAGCTGGCTTAGGCTGGTCGCCCTCGCGAAAAGTTTTCAAACGCGCGCCGAGGCGGATGGCGATGGGCACCACCGCGCCGTCCATGGTGATGTTGCTGATGGTCACGTTGCGCAAATCTCCGCCATCCACGGCATAAAGGGCGATGCCCGCCATTTGCGTGTTGGTGATTTGACAATCGGAAATGGAAATGTTGGCAAAGCCGCCGATGGATTCCGTGCCGAGCTTGATGGCATTGGCATGGCTCGAGAGCTGGCAATCACTGGCGGTGATGTCGTGGCTTGGCTGGCTGGCGCTGGTGGATTTGATGACCAGCGCGTCGTCTCCGCTGATGACATCGCAATGGCGCACTTGCACGTTCGCGCTGGAGTCAAGATTGATGCCGTCATTATTTTGCATGCCCAAATCCCGGGAGCGAATGGTCACGCCTTCGATAGTGGCCCCTTGGGTCTGAAAGAAATTCAGCGTCCACGCCCCTGGATTGATGAGGTGTACGTTGCGGACGGTGACATTCTGGCAGCGCACCCACCGCACCAGAAATGGCCGCATCGAATAAGTCTTTTCCTTCGTTTTCAGTTTGGGGCTTTGTCCGTCCACCGTTCCCTCGCCTTCGATGCCCACATTGGTGGCATCCAGCGCGACAATCAGCGCGTCTCCCAGCGGATGCCCGCTGCCATCGATAAAGGGATCCAGATTGCGGTAATCGGCGGCATCGGTGCTGCCCAGCAAGGTCGCGTCTTTATCCAGATGCAAAGTGACGTTGCTTTTAATCTGAATGGTGCCGGTGAGGTAATGGCCCGCGGGAAAAGAAATCGTCCCGCCGCCCGCCGCCGCGCAGTCGTCAATTGCTTTTTGGATGCTCGCGGTGTTTAGCGTCACGCCATCGCCCGTCACGCCGTTCTTGGTGACGTCGACAATGTTGTTAGTCGCTGCGCTCAGTGACGACGCATTAATTAGGAGGAAGCCGGCAAATAGTAATTTTGCCAGCCATGAGTTAAAGCGGGACATGATTCGGGGTGGTTATCTATTCAGTTGTAATTCCACTAAGGGGAATTCAGAGCATAACCGGATCGCCTCCGCGGTCAAATTTATCTCGGCCACTAATGCCTTTCTCGGCTATAACCATATGACATTCCAGAACAACATCCCTGAATATCATCGGCGAATATTTCCAGCACCCGACTTAATTTTCGACCAGGTGGTCACTCAGACTGGTGGCACAAGGGTGGCGTCCGGCCAAATCAATCGCCCGCGTCAATCTTTCCTCGTCGAGAATCCAGCGCTTGGTGGTATAGATCGGATATTTGCCGCGCCATTCATCGGGGGTCAGATTAACCGTGGCCAAATTTGCGCCGGAGCGCAACGCCCGGACATAGCCGGCGATGTCGCCATTGCCAAACGCGCTGACCGCCGGAATGATATGCCGCGGACTGCGCAGGCGCAACAGGGCCACGCAATTCAGAGCCGTTTCGAGATCGCCAGCGGGAGCTTGGGCCAGCGGGGTATGACTCCCGGGAATGAAGGGGCTGACGCTGGAACCCGCCAGCGGTAATTCGGAAATCAATTTGAGGGAAGCCGCCAAATTTTCCACGGTTTCGCCCGGCAACCCGGCAATGAAGCCGGAGGAAACCCGCCAGCCGGTGGCGGCCAACCGGCGAATGGTATCCAGGCGGGTGGCCAGCTTGCCCGGTGATTCCAAACGCTGGTAACTGGTTTCATCGGCAGTCTCAAATTTGATGATATAAAAAGTGGCGCCAGCTTCGCGCAATTCATCGCACAATTTCGCGTCGAGCGTCCCCAGCCCGACGCTGAGGCCCAGTTTGGTGTGCTTGCGTAATTCCTTGAGCAGCGGCAGCACAATTTCCCGCACGGCCTTGGGGTCCTCACCCGCCTGCAGGTTAATATCCGTCACGTACGCGGGTCGGTGGTTGATGAGTGATTCGCATAGGACATCCAGCGGGATGCGATAACGTTCCAGATCCGACCGGCTGCGCCGCATGCCACAGTAGTGGCAGTTCTGACGGCAATAATTGGAAATTTCAACCACCCCCCGGATAAACACCCGGTTGCCAAACTCAGTGCGGGTTAGCGCTTCGGCTTGTTCATGCAGGTACGCCTGCTCCGTCCCGCGAGCCAACAGCATTTCCTCCAAAGTTGACGAGAGGTCAACAGTGGCCGAAGGTTTGTGCATTTCCAATGTGGCATTCATGATGCAAGCCGGGATATTCGAACGTGGAGCCAGCAGCCGATTATGATGGATGCGGCGGTGGTTGTACCCATCACGGAGATAAAAATCAAGGCCGCCTGAGTCGGCTCGTCCGGGGCGGGCAAAGTACTGATGGCGATGGCCGTGGTCGCAAAGCCCACGGCCCACAGCAGCGTAAGAATTTGGTTTGCTTGAAAAAATGCATGGCGCTCCCGGATGTGTTCCGGCGCATAGCGATGGGCATAGGCCAAGGTAAAGGGCCGACCCGCAAATATAGACCCAATCGCTGTCATTGCCAGGATGGCGGGACACAGGGCAAAGAGAATCGGTGGCGGCAATTGCTGCGCCAGCCCGGTGAAGCCGAGGATGCTATCCAGTAAAAAATAAAATCCGATGCCAGCATCGAGTGGAGGCAGCGCGCGCCGTAGCGGCCAATTTAATACCGCAAAAACTATTAAAGCCACTGGCGCCGCCCAACGGGTGGACCATAACTGAACAACCCCAAATGCCAGCCAGGGCAAGATACCCGCCCACCAAGGCGACGCCGGTTTCAGCGACGGCGGGGAACTTTGGAAAAGATAATTCATACTGGTGCTTTTAAAAAAGTATCAAGGTTCGGTTAATCTCACAAGGTTTGCCCAACTTGGCCGCATGGGGTGTTACCCTACATTGGTTTGCGGATTTTCCTCGGGGGCGAGCTGAAACCAGGGTCGGTTTGCCGCCCAGCGGCGGCAATTTATTTGCCAACACAATCAATGCCTGCCTAAAACTTGCGGAGCATCATGCACTACCACGCCATAGTTATCGGAGCCGGCCCCGCGGGAAGTTGTGCCGGAGCGGGCCTCGCGCGGGCGGGTGAGAAAGTGCTGGTGGTCGAAAAAGAAAAATTTCCGCGTTTCCGCATTGGCGAATCGCTGCTGCCCGCGGGCAACCAGTATCTGCAGAAGATCGGCGCCTGGGAAAAAGTGTGCGCCGCCGGTTTTGTCGAAAAATATGGGGCCGAGTTTTATGACGGCAAGACTGGCCACGGCATCCACATCATTTTTGCCAATGGCCTGTTTGGGGGGCCGCCCATGACCTTCCAGGTGGAGCGGGCAATTTTCGACCAGGTATTATTGGATCACGCCAGTTCGTGTGGCTGCGAGGTGCGGATGGAGACCAGTGTGACTGCCGCCCGTCGCGATAAAGATGGATGGCAAGTTGATTTAACCGGTTCTGCGGCCGGCCAAGTCACGGCCGATTATATTTTGGATGCCAGCGGGCGGGATGCGGTGATGGGGCGGATTTTGTCCATGCCGCGCGACGAGATGAATTATCCCAAGCGCATCGCCATCTATAGTCATTTTGCCGGGGTGCCACGTCGTACCGACCGCCGCGGGGGCAACATCCACATTTTCAGTCTGCCGGGCGGCTGGTTTTGGGTCATCCCCTTGGCGCATGGCAAAACTTCGGTGGGATTGGTCATGTTGCTGGGCGAAGCGGGTGGTGGCCAATTGCGTAACCCGGAAGAAGTATTTTGGCGCCGGGTCCGCGAGACCAAATTGCTCCCGGAATTGCTGGAAAAAGCGACGCCAGTG
>DATHOB010000261.1:0-4581 GCA_035485355.1 Opitutales bacterium
GCCTGGACGGGATTGCATTCAGGTTCAAGGTGCCATTGCCGGAATAGTTGCCGCCGAGGGTCAGGGTTTGATTCGCGACAGTGATATTGTCACTGGTGCTGGTGAGTGTGCTGCCGCCACCGAGGCGAAGAGTTGAATTGATGTTTAGAATTTGGTTGATGGCCCCGCCGGCTAAATTATTGGCGACGATAAGATTGCTATTGCCGGAAACGTTGCCGCTGAAGGTCGAGGCGTTGCTGCCGGAATTGATAACGATGCCACCGAGTCCCAATGTGCCGTTGCCGAGCTTGGTAATGCCACCTGTGCCCGAAAGCGCATTGGCCAGTGTGACGTTGTTGCTGTTGGTATCTAAGGTGTCGAAAGTGTCGTTCCCGGTGGCTGTCTCCGGGAAGAGGCGGCCAATCACAGGCATATTTGTCGGATTATCCGAACTTGAACCAGCCGCCCAGTGCAGGCCGCTGCCGCTCAGGTCGATGTTGGGTGCCGGGGAGAAATTAATCAGGCCGCCTTGCACCGATGTATCCCCAGTATAAGTATTGGTATTGCCATTAGCGGCGTTCGTGGCTTGCGAATAGTACGAGGTGAGTACGTCCCATTTCAGGCCGCTTTGATCCATTGTTCCGTCAGAGTTGGAGTTGTTGATATTGCCACCAGTGATTGGCGTACTGCTGCCGTAGGTATTTCTAGTTTCATCCAGCGTCAAAGTTCCCGCGCCGGTTTTGGTGAGGCTGCCCGCACCGGAAATGACGCCAGAATAGTTTGCCGGTGCTTGGTTGCTGCCTACACTCAGGGCGACGGCATTGTTGCCGCTCAAGCCGCCGAGAGTTACGTTGGTCTCATTGCCGAAGGAGAGCGTGCCGCTGGTGTTGGTGTAGTTCAACTGGGCGATTTGCTGCTGTTGGTTATTTCCGAGGACGAGCGTGCCACCCGTGATGGTGGTATTGCCGGTGTAGTTGTTAAGGCTGCTGAGCGTCAGGGCGCTGCCGCTGGTGTTGTCGAGGTTGCGGCCGATGATGGCGAGCTGGCCATTGCCAAGCGAGTTGGTGCCATCGCGGCCGATGGGCTGGCTCGTCCACACATTACCTGTGAGGCTGCCTTCGGCGGAGCTACTTAAGCTGAGCACATCATTTGGCATCAAAGCGGAGTTGGTGTTTTTCTTGGCGTCGAGCGAATCGGCGGAACCAAAATTCAATCGGCCATCATTAAGGTTGAGGCCTCCACTTTGGAGGGTGAGGTTGCCTTCTTTCATTATGCCGGATCCGAAGGCATTGGCGGATCCAAGTTGCAGTGTGCCGCTAGAAATGTTGGTGCTACCGTTGAAGGAATTGTTGCCGGTCAGCGTGAAAGTGCCCGTGCCGATTTTGGTGAGTCCACTACCGTCATCAAAGGCCACAGCACCATTGTCGGGCACACTCGCCAGCCACGCCGACGCAGCTGCGGCATCGTTGCTGGCCCAGTTACCCTGGCCTTGGCCCGGGAGCAAAGAATTAGCGGGGCGCGCGGAGGTGTCCAGCGTGCCGGAGCCGCCTGCAACGGCCAAAGCAGCACCGTCCACCCCCGTCGCGCTTCCGCCAAAAGATTGCCCCCAACCCGTCGAAGCCATCAATTCACCGCTCCCCACAATCGTCTGGGAAATGGGGAAAGTGGAACCGGGCGGTGGCGGCCCGGCATTGATAATTACGCCGCCCGGTTGCCGACTAACAGTGCCGAGATTGACGGTAAGAACACCGGTGCCGTTAGTCAGGGCGACGTTGGCACCGCCAACCAAAGTGTTGCCGGTTTCGTTCATGACGGGCTGATTGGTGACATTTGCATTCACGCCCAGCACGACCGAATCCGAAGGTGCGACAATGGTGCGGGTGCCAGATCGCGTCGCGGCCCCGCCACCACCCGCCGCGCCGCCTCTGCGTCCACCACCTGTACCACCCGCTGCGCCTGCGCCAATGCTGCCACGAGTGCCGCGGGTGCCCTGAGGCACGCTCGCACCCGGAGCCGCGCCGCCTGCGCCAGCGGGGACACCAAATCCGCCACCACCAGCTCCCGCGCCACTCGGAGCACTCGCCGGTCGAGATATGATCGCCGAGGGCGGTGGTGGTGGCGGAGGCGGGGGAGGAACACCGCTCAATTGTAAATCGACCCCGCTATCCAGCAAAGTTGGCAAAGGCGCATCCGCCGAATTCTGTAACGCGAATTGATGGCTGTTGCTGGTGCTGCTCGCACCATCGAGTTCCAGTGCGCCACCGTTCATATTTAGGGAGTCTGTGCCCCGAAAGGTGTAATTGCTGTTCCAATTTTGGCCGGTTGGATTTATCGATTGCGCGGCGGCGATTGGCGCGCCCGCGGCTTGAGCGGGAGCAATCGAGTTTTGCGCGGCCTGAAAATTATCCAGGCTGAGGCCGTTCATGGCCGCGGATTCCGGGGCCTGAGTCTGGGCGAATTGCTGATCCACTGAGTTGGCGAGTTCGGACGCGGACAAGACTTTGGGCAGAACGGGAGTTACGGGTTGAGTGAGATCGACGTTTTCGTTGCTGCGGGCCACGAGCGGTTCGGGGGTAGCCATTGGCGCCGCTGTGACCATCGGCTCAGCAGCAGACGAAACCGGAGCGGGAGTATTCGCCGCATACTGCTCCGTGGGGGTGGCATTGGATTGCTTCGCCCGGTTCAAAACGGTTTTACTCATGCCAAGACTCACGCCGCCAATGGTGGGAATTAACAGACTCGTAAGCACACACACCAGCAGCAACACCGCGGCGACGGCGAAAAATGGATTTACCCGTTTGGAAAAAATGACCCAAGGGCTGCGCGCGGGTTTTTGCGGCGAGGGCAGTTCGACAACCTTCGGTGTGGCGGGGGCGGCGGATTCCTCGGCAAAAAGCGCGGTGATGCGCGCGGCGCGCTCGGGGCTCAGGTGCGCGGGAATGCCGGCGAGCGGGGGGAGCGCGGCGGCGGTGTGTTCGTCGTCAAAGGCGTTTTTGAAGACGAGCGTGGCGGCCTCGATGCGGCGGTAGAGCGCGGCGAGCTCGGGGTCGGCGGCGAGGCGGGCGCGGAGGGTCGCGGCATCGAATTCGGCGGCTTCGCCCAGGGCCAGCGCCGTCAGCCGTGCCTCCAGCTCCTCGCGCGGCGTGGGCGCGGGGGGCGGGGGGGTGTCGCTGGGTGGGCGCGAATTCATCGGTTGATAAAGTTAAGACGCGGGTGACAGAAAAAAATTAGAAGATTGGAAAATGATTTTTAAAATGTGGGAAATTTTTTGAGAAAAAATCACATGGGCAGCCCGGCGCGGGAGAGTTCCTCGGCGAGGCTTTTCAACGCGTGGTGGAGAATGTAGCCCACGTGGCCGACGGTGAGCCCGGTTTTGTCCGCAATTTCCTTATACGATAATTCCTCATAAAATTTAAGACGGACCACTTCACCTGCGCGCGGGTCGAGGCGCTGCAATCTATCAAACACCAGCCGGGCGAGGCCGGAGGCTTCGAGGCGCTCGACCTCGGCATCGGGCAGTGGCGCGGGGTCGGCATAGGCGGCTTGGTGGTCGGAGGCGGGGCGGGCGGAGGAGTCGGCGGCTCCGTCCTGATTGTTGCTGACATCAAAGGGCACCACTTTGCGGGCGGCGCGCAGGCCGGTGATGGCGAGGTTGTGGACGGTGCGGTAGAGCCAGGCGGCAGGGTCGCGCACTTCGCCGGATTTAAGCCGCGGGTGCAGGCGCAGGAAGGCTTCCTGCACGCAGTCCTGGGCGTTTTCGTTGTTGCGGGTCAGGCGCATGGCATAGGCGAGCAAAGGCGTTTCCAATTGACGGAAAAGCTCCTCCAACCGGCGTGGGGGCGCAGGATGGCGGATGGCGGCTCCCGGGGCTGGGGGAGTGATCTCCATGCAGGGTGGAAGCAGTGCAGGCGGGCCTGGCCGAAGGCTGGGCGCGGTTGGTTGCTTTGGGGGTATGACGCGCGGGGGTGGGATTTGTTAGCGAATAATTAAGAAATTTTTTTAATGCGGGACGGCGGAAACTGGGGTGGGGGCGTTGGCGTCGGCACTGGCGATGGCTAGGAAGATCAGTTGCTCGACGTAGGCGCGCACCGGAGCAAACTCCGGCAGCCAAGGTTGGTGGATGGTGCGTTGCCGGCCAGCGAAGGCGATGGTCAGTTGGGTGGAGAGATCGGAGTTCGCGGCGGGAGCGGGTTCCGGTGCGGTGAAGAAATTATTATCCGCAACGATTTTGCGCAGGGCCGCGATGAGTTCGGAACTCAGCGGAAAATCGCGAGTCAGGGGCGCTGCGCGTTGGACCGCGATATGCGCCAGACCCGTATGGTCAATCGTCACGGTTGCGGCGGAGTAACTGATGGTGGGGTTGCCGGTGATGTGATACGTGACTTCCGGGCAATTCGGCGCGACGGAGGGCGTGGCCGGGGCCGGCTGGCCGGAGAGAATGGCGGCCTGGGCTTCAAGGTGCGGGTGGTTGTCCTGATACCATTTTTGTGCGTCGGCGAACGTCACCGGATGGAGCGACGCGGACTTTTCCATGAAATAGCTGGCGATGTCGAAAAGGGTTGCGGAGTTGTCGCCCTGGCCGAGATTTTTTTCGAGCGCCAG
>DATHOB010000262.1:0-15477 GCA_035485355.1 Opitutales bacterium
GCCAACAAAAAAAGTTGGGAGAACCCGGCGAAGCGCGCGAAGATTGAAACGATCGCGCTGCTGCTGCAAGGCGCGCTGAATGCGGAAAGCAAGGTCGGCCTGAAATTCAATCTGCCCAAGGCCAAGCTGCCGGAAATTCTGGCCAAGCTCCCCGCGCTACGGAACCCCACGGTGTCACCGCTGTCGGATGCCGCCTGGGTCGCGTTGGAGACGATTATTGATGAATCCGTGGTTCGCGTCATCATTCCGACACTCAAAAGTCACGGAGCGGAGGGAATTATCGAGTATCCGCTGAATAAAGTGGTGTACTAAGAAGCGCGAAGCGGGAAGGTGTAACCGCCGTCATGGATGGACGCAGGATTGCGCAAGCAGGTTTGCAATAAGGCGAAATTCCAGCTACTAACTTCCAACTTCCATTCTTCATGCAGATTGCCCTTCTCCAGCTCCGCGATTACGGCTCACTGGCCGCGAACCGCGCGCAGACGATTAAAAAAATCGCCGCGGCGGCCAGGCACGGCGCGGATATCGTCTGCACGCAGGAATTGTTCACGACCCCGTATTTTTGCATCACGCAGGACCCGGCACAGTTTGATTTGGCGGAAACCATTCCCGGGCCGACGACGGATTTGCTCTGCGCGGCGGCGAAGAAAAACAAAATCGTCGTCATCGCGTCGCTCTTTGAAAACCGCGGGAGCGAGGTGTACCACAACACCGCGGTAGTCATTGACGCCGACGGCACGTTGCTCGGCAAATACCGCAAGAACCACATCCCGCAGGATCCGGCGTTCGAGGAAAAATTTTATTTTACCCCTGGCGACCTCGGCTACCGCGCGTGGAAGACGAAGGCCGGGCGCATCGGTGTGCTGATTTGCTGGGATCAGTGGTACCCCGAGGCGGCGCGGCTGACGGCGCTCAAGGGCGCGGACATTATTTTTTACCCGACGGCCATCGGCTGGCTGCCTTCCGAAAAAAAGCAACTCGGTGCCGCGCAGCACACGGCGTGGGAGACGGTGCAACGCGGGCATGCGGTGGCAAATGGTTGCTATATCGCCGCGGTGAACCGCGTCGGGCGCGAAGGCGGCACGGAATTCTGGGGCCAGTCGTTTGTGGCCGATCCATATGGGCGGGTCGTCGCCCGCGCGTCGGTGGATAAGGAAGAAATTTTGTATGCCGACGTCGATGTGAAAATGCAGTCGGAATTCCGCCGCATCTGGCCTTTCTTCCGCGACCGGCGGATTGACACTTACGGGGATTTGACGAAACGCCTGTCGGATGAAAAATGAATAACGATATTAGCGCAGTGCACAGTTTTTTATCCACGAATGGACACGAATTTTTCAAAAAATAATTTTCTTATGCGTGTCCATTCGTGGATAAAAAACTCCGACACATAATATATGATTTCCAGCACCCCCTCTCCCTCCCCCGCCGAACTCGGTTTCCGACTGCCCCCCGAATGGATGCCGCAGGCGGCAGTATGGCTGTCGTGGCCGAGCAATACAAAACTCTGGCCCGGGCGCTTTGAGCGCATACCGCCGTTTTTTGCCAATTTCGCCGCGGCACTGAGCCAGTTTGTGCCGGTGCGCATCAATGCGGCGGCGGCGCAGCACGCGGATATCCGCCGCTACCTCAACGAAGCGAAAGCAGACTTTTCGGTAATCCAACTTTTTGATCATCCGGTAAATGATGTGTGGTGCCGCGACCACGGGCCGCTGTTTGTGCGCAATCCGCAAACGCGCGAAGTGGCGGTGACGGATTGGAAATTCAACGCCTGGGGCGGAAAATTTTCGCCGTGGAATTTGGATGACGCCATTCCCGCGCGCATCGCCGGCACGCTGAATATGCGGCGGTTCGCGTATGACACGATTCTGGAAGGCGGCGCGATTGAAATCAACGGCCCCGGCCAGTTGCTGACGACCGAGGTGGTTTTGCTCAACTCCAATCGCAACCCGGGCATCACGAAGGACGATTACACGCGGCTGCTCACGGCGGGCCTGGGCGTGACGGAGATTTTGTGGCTGCCAGACGGCATGCCCAACGACGACACCGACGGCCACGTCGACAACCTGACGCGGTTCTTCCGCGATGACGGCATCGTCACGGTCGTGCCGCAGACGGACATTCACGACGAGGCGGCAAAAATTTTGCGCCATCACCGGCTGATGATCGACGAAAATTTCCGCACACCCTCGGGCGGCAAATTCGAAATCGCCGAGCTGCCTGTGCCGCACCCGCCAGTGTATGAAGGCGACCGCGAGCTGCCAGCGAGCTATGCGAATTATGTGGTCACCAATGGCGCGGTGTTAATGCCCGCATACCAGCGGCCGACGGATGACATCGCCGCGCATGTGCTGCACGAATGTTTTCCCGGCCACAAAGTTGTGCCGCTGGACTGCACAGATGTGCTGCTCGAAGGCGGCGCGCTGCATTGCCTGTCGCAGCAACAGCCGGTGGGGGAAGTATGAAATCGGAATGCGGAACGCGGAAATGATGAGAAAATCGGAAATAGGAACACGAAATGCGGATGTAAAAGGACAAGACACACTAACACAGTGCAGAAGATTTCCGCGTTCCGAGTTCACACTTCACACTTCCCATTGGAGGCCCGCCTTCACGGCGTCGGCCGTGGTGATGAAACGGCGCAACGGGGCGATTTCGTGAAGGCGGATCATCGCGCAACCTTGTTGAATGCCCCAGACGAGGGTGGCGGCGGTGGCTTCAAGGCGGTCTTCCGCCGGCGTGCCGCCGAGGACTTTGCCGAGGGTGGATTTACGCGAAGTACCGAGCAGCACGGGTTGGCCGAGGGTGGCGATGCGTTTGAGATTTTTCAGCACTTCGAGATTGTGCGCGGGGTCTTTGGCAAAGCCGAAGCCGGGGTCGAGCCAGATTTGCTCCGTGGGGACGCCGGCGTTTTTCGCCAGGGTGAGGCTGACGCGCAAATCATCCACAACATCCTGCCAGAAATCGGTGTAATTTTTATCGGGCCGATTGTGCATCAAAATTATCGGGCAGCGGAGCCGGGCCGCCAGATCGGCCATGGGCGACGGCGGGAATTTGGCGGCGGGGCCGCGGGAAATTTCCTTCAGCACATTGCGGCGTTCCTCCAAATCGAGGTCAAACGCGCAGCCCCAGATATCGTTGATGATGTCGGCCCCGGCGCGGATGGCGGCTTCGGCGACGGCGGGTTTGTAGGTGTCGATGGAAATGGGCGCTTCGGGAAAATTTTTGCGCAAGGCGATGATGGCGGGCAGCACGCGGGCGAGCTCGGTCAACACATCGACAGGCCCGGCGCCGGGGCGGGTGGATTCACCGCCGACATCGAGCACATCCGCGCCTTCTTTGAGTAATAGGCCCGCCCGTTCGACGGCGGATTCCGTGGTCGCCAACTGGCCGCCGTCGGAAAAGGAATCGGGCGTCACGTTCAACACGCCCATGATTAACGTGCGCGCGCCCGGCGCGGGCAGTGGGCGGCCATGGGGGCTGGTCCAGGAAGTGGGCACAGCCGTGAAGTTAAAATGCAAAACGCAAAATGTAAAACTAAGAAACCGTCCGGCAAAATGTTCCCCAACCGCGAATTTTGCGTTTGGCCGACTTACAATCCGACGGACGAGCCCTTGCCTTGCTTGACGACTTGGTGGTTGTTCTCCCAGACGATGGCGCTGGTGGTGGCGTCGGTCAGGGCGATGTCAAAGCTGTAGGCGCTTTGGTTAATGTTTCCGGCGTAAGTTTTGTCCATCATGATTTTGCCGGCGAGAATGTAGTCGGGCACCGCGCCGCTGGCGGCGCTGGCGATGATTTGAATGCGGCCGGTTTGCAGCAGCGAACTGCGAATGTTCGCCGTGAGCTGGTCGGTGTCGAATTGCTGGTCGGTCTCGTTGGTGATGGTCGAGACGAGGACGAGCGTGGGCGAGCCGGGATGCTTGTCCTTGATCGCGTTGGCGTTGAGCATCGCTTGGACTAGGTCGCTCGCGGTGGTGTTAAAGTCCTGGAAGTTGATGCGGCCGGTGTCCACAATCATGCGCTGGCCGTTGGGGTCGATGTACTGTGAATTTCCCGGAGGGCTCCCGCAACCGGCGAGGAGCAGCGCGGAGGAAAAAAGGATGCAAGAGGAGGGATGGTGAATGAAGCGTTTCATGGGAAATGATGAATTAGGAATTAGGAAATTGGGTTTTATTTACTGGCCTTAGCGAGGAGGAATCCCCGGCATATAGCCGACGCTGGAGGAAAGCTCGAGTTTCCAGTCCACCGCTTGCGCATTGGTGGCGGTGCTTTGGATGGCCTGCGACGCGCCGCCTTCGATGGAAACCGGATGATAGGGCTCCTGGTAGAGTTGGATGCGCTGGGCATCGAACCAGGTGAAGCGGTAGTTGACGTTTTTCACCGCGGCTTTGTTGTTTTGCAGCATCACTTGCACGCGCGGGAGGCCGTCGGCCGTCCGGGCGCCGTCCACTTCGACGACGTAGGCGATGTCATTCAGGCTGTTGTCGGTGATGATGCGTTTGTCGGGAATTTTATTGGCGACACCCTGCGGGTTGGCGGGCTCGACGGTGTTGACCGAGGCGCAGCCAGCCAAGGCCAAAAGCAGCAGCGCGGCGGCAGCGCGGCGAAGATGAGGAAAGGTGAGTTTCATGAGTGGGAGGAGGATAAATTTTCAGCGCAAGGGAAAGACTTGAATGGCCAGCGGGCTGAGGGGAGAAGTGGATTTGATGCTAACCATGGTAACGGGAGCGTCGGGAAGGTCAACTTCGAGTGATTCGGAAATTCCGGCGCGGGCAATGTACAATTTATGATCAGCGGGCGTTATTAGGCGGCAAAATTGGATCTGCTTGGGCAGGGTGACCCACGTGCGCAGGTCGGCATGGTTGACGACATCTTCATAGACGAGGCCGGAGAATTGGGTGAGGACATCGAGAAGGTTGTTATTTTTGGTTTCCTGGTGGGCGGCGAAGAGCGCGGTGGCCTTGGCCCCGGCGGAGATGAGGGTTTTGACCACGACATCGGGCAATTCGTTCCGAAATTCCTGCGCAATGATGGAATCCATGTCGCACAGCAGGGCGGTGCGCAAAGGCGCGGCGCCGGCGGCCTGCACCACGAGGCCCGGATTATAAAACGGATTGAAATTCAACTTGGGGAAGGCGACGCCGAAATACGGCACATCGCGCGTGGCGAGAAATAACGGGATGCTGATGCGTGTCTCGACACGGTCGGGCGCGGCGCCGGTTTCGTATAGGACGAAGACGAGCGAAGGCAGTTTCCCGCCTTGGGTGACATCGGTGGCGAGCGCGCAATCGGCGTCAATGAATGGGTTGTGGCCGATCATCGCCTGCACGCGGGTGAAATCGACGCGGGCGCTCTCGTTGTCGGACGGCGACTGGGGCCGGGCCAGCAGGCAGACGGCGCGGAGGTAGGTGGCAAACGGATTGGCGTAATCGGTGTAGTATTTGAGGCTGTCGAGCGGGCCAAAATTCTCGCGCATCGCCGCCTGAAATTGCGGGTCAGCTTGCGCGCGTGAGGCGTCATACCCGGAGCTGGCGGAATTGGCGGTGGCTTCTTGTACCTTTTGGGCCCGGTCGGCGTTCTTGGTCATGGCGGTTTGCTGACGCTCGAGCGCGCGGGTCAGTTCGACGCGCGCCTGGTCGAACTGGCCCAACTGGAGGTAATTGAGCGCCTGGTAAACGCTTTCCATGATGCGGTCGTAATCATAACCGCGGTACGGCAAAACGGTTGGGTTGATGAGCAATGAAGCGGATTCGCGCGAAATGGAAACGGCGGGTTGGGTGTCCCAATAATCAAAAAGGCCGTCGGCGGCATTGAAGGCGGCCATGCTGCCGTGGATGTCGCCCGCGGCCCGCGCGGTCGCGCCAGCTTCCAAATCCCAGAGCACGGTGTCCACATTGGCATCATTACTCTTCATTTCTCCAGCGGCGATGTTGGCGGCCCGGGGGTAATCCCCCGCATCCCACGCGGCGCGGAGATTTTGTGTCTTGGCGGTATAAGAGGCACAGCCCGCCAACCCCGCAGTCAAGGCAAGCGCAAACCCGCGGCGCAAGCCGAGACCAAGCACGGGGACGGTAAACACTTTCATCAAAGACAACATATTACCATGCGCGGCGGCTCGGCGCAATGCTCCGCCTATTTTTACGCACGATGCCTTTACTTACAAGCTGAAGGGCATCCCGGTTCCCTGACGACTGCGTTAAGATGTCGTTACGATAACTAGGATTGTTTTCGGACAGCGAGAATACCGATGCGGTGGTAACTTCCTTCACTTAAGCAATGGAGCTATTTGATTTTGCAACGCGGGGGACAAGAGGCCAAGACCGAGTTGCACGGATTTATTTTCGGCGGGAGTCAGTTTGGCTACGATGACATCATTGGGAGCGGCCACCGGGGGATGGGCATCCATAAATTTCACCAAGCGCAAAAACGCCGCCAGTTTTTCCGACGGCAGAAGACGGAAATTTTTTCCCGTGGCTTGATCCAGGCATGCAAAAACCTCCTTATAGATGGCAGCGTATAAACTGCTGTCAAAACCAGGTGTCATATTATACGAAATAGCGAGATCGTAGTCCACCCGGTCATCGAACGCGAGTTGGCTGGCCAGGTTGATATGCGAAAAGATAAACGGCATTTCGATTTGATAATCCGCCTTGTCGCCAGTGGCTTTTTTTAAGAGAGCGTCCGTAACGCGGTAAGGGAGGTAATTGGGGTACTCTATCATAAGACTTTTCAGCCAGTTGGTGGCGGAATTGGTTCCTCCCGCTGTGCCGAGGCCGATCATCCATTGTACCTTGCGCAATTGGGCCTCCTCGTCGCTTTGGGGCGGGACGATTTCGAATAGATAGACGTAGGAGGTTTTCAACCAAGGATGGTTCGGGATGCGATAAGGCAGCGGACGCAGCCAGTTGGGGAAGTTATGATCGCGCAATAGCCGAATCACAAAGGAGTCTTTTATTTGCTCCTCCTGCTGCTTGACCTCATTCAGATTATCGGAGCGCCGCAGGCCGGCGTTAAGGAGGGGGTATTCTTCGGCAAAAGCATCCCAGGAGAAAATGGCGATGTGGGTGATGTGGTTTTGCTGGATGAGCCGGAAGGCCTCGTCATCAGTTTTCGCGCTGTAAATGGCGGCGGAGGCCTTCATTCCGTCCGTGTTTTCCCAATAGAGTGTGCCGAGGCCGCGGAAGCCGCCGTAGTACATCATCCAGGTAGTGGTCGTCGGGCCGCTGAGCACGGCGCCGTGTTCGTCGCCGAGGCGCATCCGCAGGCGTTGGGAAACATCGCGGGTGACGATCTGGGTCAGATCCAGTTCCGAAGGCGGGTTGTTGGTGTTGAAGTCGCTGGCGAACCATTGATACGCGGTAAATATTGGAAAGGGCAGGATGACGAGCGCAAGAAAGGCGAGGAACATCCCCGTGAACATCGTGCGCACCCGCTTCCGTCCCGCCCAGCCGAAGCCGAGAGTACCGACTCCGGCGACGAGCAGCGCAGGCAGAGTGGCAACTACGGCGGCGCCGAGCAAGATGCCGAAAAATTCCATCACGACGGAGGTTAGGTTGTTAATGCTCAAATTGGACACCGGCGACCTGGGCGGCATTTTAAAATTATCCCAAAGCGAAGGAATGGTGGCGATGAGCACCGCGATAACCGCGAGGCCAAGCAGGGAGAGGCCGAATACCCACACGGTGGGGTCGCCGCGCGTCCACAAAATTAAAATCACCACGGCCAGGGCCGTGCCGCCAGCGGCCAGCCAAATGGCCAGCCCGGCGGGAGAAAAATAAATGGCCACGCCGGACAATAACACTGCAGCGCCGCTCACCCCGGCGATTTTTTCCCAAGGGATGCCGGACCAGATTTTGTCCACCACGAAAGCGGTAACGGCGAGCTCCGCGGCGCTGACCGCGCAGGTGAGGCCGAGCCAGCGAATTTGCAGCAACGCAATCGTCAACATGACGAGCACCGGAAGCAGGGCGGTGAGCAAGAGCGCCCGCCAGGGCCGGCTCAACTTGGGCGTGAGTAAAAGCAAAAATACCGGGACGATGGCGAAGGGAATGATGCTAATGCCGCCCGCCATTTGCAGGGGGGACAGGTAGGTCATTTGCACGATGAACGAGCGAAACTCCAGAATGTAATCGAAATGGAAATTGAGGAGGAAAGTGCCGGGCAGGAGGCTGAAAACTTTGTCGCCGTAAATCAGCACGGCGAGCAGCGGAAGGGAAAAGACGGCAAAATCAAGCACGAGCGCGCCGCCATTGAGCAGCGGGTGGAGATTTTTCGCGGAGGCGGATTTCGGCTGCATCATCCGGCCCAGGCGCGCGAGCATGTCCCCCGCCGCCAGCCAGGCGAGGGCGTAGAGCGGGTGATTCACTTCCAACCGCCAACTCAAATGCGACGGGAAATATTCGAGGAAATAAAAAAACAAACTAGTGGCCGCGCCGGTGATGCCCCAGCCGCGCCATAGCGATGGCTCCGCACGCCAGACGGTTTGCCGCGTGGCATCCGGCAACAACCAAGAACTGAGCAGGGCCGCGAAACCGAGGCCGAACATCGGCGGAATAACGGAGGCCGCGCTGATCCACAAACCCGCGCCACCAGCAATGCCCGAGGCGATGAACCAGCGCCGCGCCTGCTTCCGCTCCGGCAGCCAATCCCACAACGTGCGCTCGGCGGCGCTCCAGCGCTGCGAAACTTCCGCCGCGCCGCGCACTGCCCCTGCGCCGCCAAGCAGCAGAAACAAAACCATCAGCATATCGCACGATGCGGCGAGGCCGTGGTGGTCGAAATAGCCCACGAAATAAAATTCATAACTCGGGTAAACGCAGATAAAACATACCGCCAGCACAGCCGCGGCCACCGGGCCGAAGCGCCGGGCCACAACCGCGGGCACGAGCACAATCAGCAGCGCGAGCACAAAAGTATTGGCCCACGGTTCGGTGCGCTCGAGGGCAATGGCCATCGGCGCGCCCGTCACGACATGGTCCACCCACGCGAGCGACGCCAGCAGCCAATGCAGCGAGGAACTCCAATGCACCTCGCGCCCGCCGGGCAAGCCATCGTAATCGACCTGGCGTACGCGCAAACCGGCGCCGGGTCCGGCGGTTTGATTTAACATTTGCTCGGTCTGCAAAATCCAGTGGTAGCCGTCGGTGCCCAGCGCGGGCATAACTTGCACATGCTGGTTGCCCGCGTATCCCGTGGGGGAGGTTGGGTCGGCGGCTGGCGCAGCCATGTTCGACAAGGTGATTTTGGTCGTATTCCAAATACCGATGAGCCGATCCGCGCTGTCAGTGAATAAAAATCCGAGTGTAAGCATAACGGCCGCGACCCAAAAATATTTCCATGGCCGCCGCGCGGGCGCCGATTCCTCGGCGTCGGCCCCGGCGATGGTTTCGACGGCGGTGCGGACTTCGCTGGCGTGCTGGTAGCGTTGGGCGGGTTCCTTTTCGAGCGTGCGCAAAACCACATCGTCGAGGCGCGTGTCCGTCGCGGCTTTTTCGGAAGGCACGGCAAATTTGCCGAGGGGCAATTCGCCAGTGAGCATTTCGTAGAACACGACGCCCAGGGAATAAATGTCCGCGCGGTGATCCACCTCCTGCGGGCGCTCGACTTGTTCCGGCGCCATGTAGTGCGGCGTGCCCATGACGTGGCCGGCCTCGGTGAGCGGCGGCGCGGGCTCGGCTCCGCCGGTGGGCGAGAAAATTTTGGCGAGGCCGAAGTCGGCGATTTTGACGCGGCCTTTTTTGTCGAGGAGGATGTTCTCGGGCTTGATGTCGCGGTGGACGATGCCCTCGTCATGCGCGAATTGGAGCGCGGAGCAGATTTGCGGTATTATTTGCAGGGCTTCGCGCGGTGTGAGGCGACCGGCGCGCTCGATTTGCCGCAGGCTGGCGCCGTCCACGTATTCCATAATGAAGTAGTGGAAGTTCACCGCCTGCCCGAAATCATAGATGGCGACGATGCCCGGATGGCTCAGCCGGGCCAGGGCGCGGGCCTCACGCGCAAAGCGCCCGGCAAAGCCCGGGTCCTCGCCGGTTTGTGAGGGCAGTATTTTAAGAGCGACAAATCGATCGAGCGCGGGCTGGCGCGCCTTGTAAACCGCACCCATGCCGCCCTGGCCGATGAGCTCGAGAATTTCAAGCTGGGGAAAAAGCGGCCCCAAATCCACGGGCGTGGGCGGCGTCCAGCGCGGGGCGCGGGTGGAGGTGCTACTGGCAGTGGTAACGGGGCCGGTCGGGAAACCAGCCTGCATCAGACACGCAGGGCAAAGGCCCTGAGGGGCGTTGGGCGCGAGGGGTTTTCCGCAAGCCGGGCAAAGTCGGGGTGGTTCCATACGCCGGGTTACTACGGGGTTCGAGGATGATGGTTACAGAGTAATTCCATGACTGCAAGCGGTCGGTGGGCGGGGCAGTGCCACCTGCCGATACCCGTCAGCTTTGCGTCCGAAGCACTGCCGCGTGAAACCCACTGTGTTTCCTCCGCTCTCAGCTATTCTGCCCAAAATTCCTTCTATCCTTTCCTGCACGTTATTTTTTCGTTTTTTTCTATTGTCAACGGCCAAAATATAGGTACTACACACTAGCCAACATAAAGATTATGTTAAGAAAATCATCCCTACCAGCCCTCCTAACGATAATCCTGCTCTTGGCCACTTCTGCCCGTGGCCAGCTCTTGACGACGCATATCACCCGCTTGGGGAATGAATCGCCGTCAACGATTTTCCGCACCATGAACGGCACGGTGGGTCCGGTGACCGATTCGGCCACCGGAGTCTATTCGGATATCTTCATTTCCGCCAACTATGGATTGTTGACCGTCGATACCTCCACCATCATGCCAGCCAATGGGACGGACCAGTCCGCCAGCCCAAACGCTTTCGCAAAGTGGTCTGATAACTTCAACTTCACTCCCGTCGACGGCGCACTCATCGGTACGGGCGCCACCGCCCGATTTTCACTTTCCCTGATCGGAAGTTGGACCTATAGTTTTGATCCCGAGGCTGGCGCCTCGACTTCCTACGACATTCAGGCCAATGGCGGCGATATTGCCATGGGATCTTTCAATAATTTCAACGGCGCCTCCGGCGAATTGAATATCGGCAATTTATCCTCCTTCACTTTCGATCAGTCGTTTACCATCGGCACGCCCTTCACCCTCGAGCTTTTCCTGAACGACAATAATGCCATCCACGACACTTCCACCGGTACCTCATCCGCCTCGGCCCACCTCACACTTGCCACCACCGGCATGGAAATTCTCGACAACTCTAGCGCCATCATCTCCGGAAGCATGGTCACCGACTCCGGCCACGATTACACCATCTCGACTATACCCGAACCCGCCACTTGGGCCCTCGTTCCTCTCTTAGCTGGCCTGGTCGCAATACGCCGCCGCCGTAGTTAATTCACCGGCTTTTTCTCAACGGGAGGGGCGATCTCCGCATCGTCCGGCGAATGTTTGCGTATGGGGCTCGCGCTTGCGCGGGGTCGTTATGCTTTATTCTTGCCAGCGGGGGTGGCGGGGAGTCGAATCATGCTTACCGAATTTATGGCCAACTATTTCATGCAAGGGGGCGATGGCAAGGAATACGGCCCTGTGAGCGCCGAGCAATTGCGCCAATGGGCGGCGGAAGGCCGCGCAAATGCGCAGACGAAAATCCGCCTCGCCGAGGGCGGGCCCTATATGCCGCTCGGCACGGTGCCGGAATTAAACGCTGGGCCAGGACCCGCGGCTGCAGCAGCGGCTCCCACTGGAGCATCCTGGGCGCAGAGTTCTTCAAGTTATTTTATGTTAGGTGGTGATGGCAAGGAATACGGCCCGGTGACGGCGGCGCAATTGCGCCAATGGGTGGCCGAGGGCCGGGCCAATGCACAGACCCAGGTGCGCCCGTCCGAGGGCGGGCCCTACGCGGCACTCGGCTCCGTGCCCGCATTGGCGGCGGGCGCGGCAGTTGGCGCTACGGCGTATGCCGGTAATTTGCCACTGGCCCATGCGCTCGCGCAAAATTCCGGCTATGCGGGCACGGAGTCTTCCCTGCAGGTGAAGCGATTGGCCGGATTGCTCGTGGAAGCGAGCGGCTGGATGAAATTTTTGGCGATATTGGCGTTCATCTCCGGAGTGCTTACGGCCTGCAGTATTGCGGGAATTTTCATTTGTTGGATTCCCATTTGGATCGGGATCGTGCTGTGGAAAGCTGCGGACAAGGCGCAGGAGGCGGCGATTAGCGGCACGGAGGCGGATTTGGCCCAGGCGCTGGATCGGTTGCGGTTGTATTTCAAAATCGTCGGCATTTACCTCGTGGTGCTGTTTGTGGCTGGCCTCGTGCTCTTCTTTTTATTTTTCAGCGCAGTCACGGCGGCCATGGCCGCCGTCGGCGGGTCGGCCGGCATGCGCGGTTTTTAGCATCGTGAACACCCTGCTTTCGACGCAGCCCAGCTCCGGCCCGAATCCCGCGCGCGGGCGGCGGGCCTCGTTTGCCACGACGCGGTGGTCGGTGGTTTTGCTCGCGGGGCGCAACGACACCGAACGCGCGCGCGCGGCGCTGGCCAAATTGTGCGCCGGTTACTGGTATCCGCTGTATGTTTATGCGCGCCGCCGCGGCCACGCGCATGCCGACGCGCAGGATTTGACGCAGGCCTTTTTCGCGCGGGTGCTGGCGCGGCAATCCCTCGCCGCCGCCGACCCGGCGCGCGGGCGCTTCCGCTCGTTCATCCTTACCGCGATGAAAAATTTTCTCGCCGACGAATGGGCCAAAGCGCAAACCCAACGCCGGGGCGGGGAAACGCCCACGCTGTCGCTCGATTGGGTGGCGGCGGAGAAACATTACAATTTGGAACCGGCGGACGCCGACTCGCCGGACAAGGCGTTTGACCGCCGTTGGGCGCACGCATTGCTCGAAGCGGCGCTCGCGGCCCTGGCCGAGGAATACCGCGCGGACGGCGCGGGAGAATTATTCGCCGCGTTGCGCGGAACCCTCGTCGGCGAACGCGCGGCGCAACCGTATGCGGAACTCGGCGCCCAACTCGGTTTGAGTGAAAGCGCCATCAAAGTCGCCGTGCATCGCCTGCGGAAACGTTATCGCGCGCGCTTGCGGGCGGAAATCGCCCAAACTGTCGCCACCGCCGAGGAAGTGGACGGGGAAATGCAGCATCTGTTCCGCAGCCTGGGCGGGGCGTAAGCGCGAACGCCAACTTCAAATTTTCTCCACAATCGCGTCCGCCAAACCGTATTCAATCGCTTCTTTGGCGTTGAGGTAAAAGTCGCGGTCGGAGTCACGGCGGATTTTCTCGAGCGGCTGGCCGGAGGCGGCGGCGAGAATTTTGTTCAACTCTTCGCGGATTTTTTCCATTTCCTGCGCCTGAATATTAATGTCCACCGCGGGGGCGACAATGCGGCCCATGATGAGCGGCTGGTGAATCAACACGCGGGCGTGCGGGTAGAGGAAGCGTTTGCCCTTGGCGGCGGCGCAAAGGAGGATGGAGCCCATGCTCGCCGCCATGCCGGTGACGACGATGGTGATGGGCGAGGAGATGAGCTTCATTGTGTCGAACAGCGCCATGCCGGCGGTGATGGAGCCGCCGGGGCTGTTGAGATAAAAGGTGATTTCCTTGCCCGGGCCGTCGGCTTCGAGGTAGAGAAATTTCTCGGTGACTTCGCGGCAGGTGCGGTCGCTGACCTCGCCCCAGAGCATGATTTTGCGTTGTTCGAGGAATTTGCGCTGGATCATCGGGCCGAGGGGCGCGGTCTTGGCGTCCTCGGGCTTGCCGGGGGCTGCGGGGATCTCCGGTTCGTCGTCATCGTCGTCGAAGCGGGCGGGAAAGTTGCGGGCGTTCATGGCTTCAAGCGTGTAGCGGAGTGGGGCGGTTTGGCAAGGGCAAAGGAAGGGAACAAGAGGTGGAGTTAACCACGGATGCCACGGATGATACGGATAAGAACACTGGCAGCCATCCGTGTTATCCGTGGTAAAAAACAAACTCCCATCCCTTCAATATCGCCGGGGCATGCCGAAGTAGCTCAGGAGCCACGCTTCTTTCCAGACGCGGTAGCGGCCTTCCCAGGTGAGGATGCCGTATTCTTCGTGCTGGCTGCGGGGGAAGAGAATGCCCAAGTCGGTGTTCGTGCGTTCGAGCGCTTGCTGCTGCCGATTCAATTCGGTGATCGGTTCGTCGGTGATCGGCTGGAGGAGCTCGGGCCGGCCGGCGAGGCGGCGCAGGTGGCGGCACATGAGGGCTTCGGGCGAGCGGATCCACGGGTGGCGCTCGACTTCCCAATCGGCGGGATAAAATCCGCCGAAGGGCATGTAAACATTGTCCGTAACCAGGCGCGCGCCGCTGGCCGTGATGGAAGTGAAGACGGTGCAGAGCGCGACGTTGCCCGCGGCTTGCGGAGTGAAAAGAAGTTGCAGGCGGATGTGGGCTTCCGGGTCATTATACACGGAGACGCGCAACGGCGGGCCTGCGGGCTGATCGGCCTTGAGGGACTGGACGTGGACAAATTTTTCCTCGCGGAGCCAGTTGCGCAGCGCGATGAAGCGGGGCTGGTTGGGCCAGGCGTCGCCCGTGCGGTTGATCACGAACCGGGGAAAGAGCGGCAGCGAGCTGAAGCTCAGCGCGCGGATGTGCAGCCAGCTATACATGGTCTCCATCAGCGGCCAGACGAGGACGCCCGTGGCGAGCCAGAGCCACGCTGGGCGGTCGCTGCCGAAATAGTCCGCCGTGGTGGCGAGAAAGAAGGCGAACAGCGCCCAGCGGATCCAATTGCCAAGAATGGCCAGAATGGGCGAGGCAAGCGAGTATTGCGCGTAGGCCAGTACGGCGGAAACGACCAGCAAGCCGCAGAAAATCGATAACAAGGGCATGACAGTAACGAAGAAAGAAATAGACTGCCCGGATGGGCGGGGGATTCCAAGCTCATTTACTCGGGCATTCGGATCGGTGGTATGTTAATCCACCGGGCGCAGCAAGACTGCGCCCCTACATTTGATTCGGGTGAGTTTGGCATCGTCGGATATTATTGTAGGGGCGCAGTCTTGCTGCGCCCGTTTCTGATTATAATCATTAAACGGATACGCCACCTTTAACAGCGAATGGCATCACGGATGCACGACGGCATTGAGTTGCGTGACGGGATCGCTGGTGGCCGCGCCCGAGCTATTCGTCGCAACCACCGTATAGTTATCGGTTGCCAGGTTGGGTCGCGGCAAGCTGAGGGTAAGCGTCGTCGTGTTGGTGCCGGAAATTCCATTCCCATCTTTAAGCGCCACGCCGTTGATTTTCCATTGGTAGCTGGCCGCGGGAACCGCGGCGACATTCGCAGCAAGAGTAATGGTTTTTCCATCGGCGGACAGGGCGGCGGCGGGGCGGCTCAAAATAATCGGGGCCATGGCGGGGCTCCAACCACTGAGGACATAGGTGGGGTTGCGGTAATTGGCAATGGTTTCGGCATCGGCGACCTGGGTTAATTGCTTGGAAGCGGCGAGGCGCT
>DATHOB010000263.1:0-3912 GCA_035485355.1 Opitutales bacterium
GTTCGTCACAAACAATGTGTCCGCCCGCGCAGTCGCCGCGAGCAGTAGGAAGGCCACAATCCAGAATGCCTTCATAGGGTTATTCATAATGCGTCACATTTCGCACCACCAGCCAAATGAGCACGGCGATAATCAGCAGCGCCGCTGGTGCGCAAAGGGCGAGCACGATTCCGATTGGCGGCGCGGTCATTGTCGGGTCGGTAGCGGCGGCTTGGGCTGTCCGGGGTGGCCGGTCGAAAACCAGCCCAACGGGATTCGCCATGCCGACAGCGAAGGTGCTCACCACCCCCGAGGGAGTGACTTTATAAATGTTGTTATTGGCACTGGATACGAAAAGATTGCCTTGCGAGTCCAAGACGAGGGCGATGGGCGCCGGAATGGAACCGGCAATGACATGGACACTGCCCGAGGGATCCACTTTGACGACCGCGCTAGAACTGCGCTCGGTGACAAACAGGTTGTCATGTTCGTCAAACACCATTGCACCGGGGAGGGTCAAGCCCGTGACAAACGGCGTGGCCGCACCGGTCGGATTCAATTTTGAAATTACACTGTCGCTATTGACGAACAAATTGCCTTTCGAGTTAAAGGCGACGCTGTGTATGTTGGTGATTCCAGCTAAAGTGAGGATGTGGATGCTGGAGTGGGTCATGATCATCAGCATGCCACCGTCGTTGCCGAGGTATAAATCTCCATGCGCGTTGAAGGCCAACGCTTGTGGTAGGTTCAAGCCGGTGGCATCAACAGTGACCGAGCCGGTTTTATCAATGCGGTATAGTCGGCCTCCATCCAGATCAGGAACATAGAGGTTACCCTCGGCATCACGCGCCAGGCCATTCGCGCCGGAGACCCCGGAGGCGTACGTGGTAATCGCGCCGGTGGGGTCGATAGCGCACACCGTGCCATTGGCGCGATTGGCCACAAACAGCGTATCCGCCCGCGCAAGCGATAGCGGCAGGACCAAGGTCAGCACATAGAATAAAATATTTTTCGGGAAATTCATTCCTCCTCCTTCTTGCTAAACACCAGCCACAGTATCACCCCGAACGCAAAAATCACTGCCGGGGCGCAGAACGCGATCATCAGGCCGGTGGAGGGCTTTGTGTCGGTAGTCGCGATTGTGGCGAGCTTACCGAGAGTTATCGCATGGGCGAAGGCGAGTCCAATCGGCTCGCTCAGTCCTCCACCGCGGAGGAAGGCGCTCACCGCACCGGATTTGTCTACTTTAAAAATGGAGTCGGTGCCGGCGCTGGCGACGAAAAGATTGCCTGCCGAGTCAAACGCCAATCCCCCGGGGTCGGCCACGAGGGCATATTGGCTGACTTTGCCCGTGCTGGAAATACGGGACACCGTGTCATTGCCATTGTTGGCGACATAGAGCACGCCGGAAGTGTCGAAGGCCAGGCCGAGCGGTTCATCCAATCCGGAGACAAACGTGGCGATGTCTCCGGTGGCCGGATTGATTTTGTAGATGGAATTGCGGCCATCGCTGGCGAAGAGATTGCCGTGGTCATCAAACGCCAGCCCGCAAAAAGACGGGACATACGAAGTGGTGGGCGGGAAATGCACGTCAACTTTGGCGACTGCACCCGCGGGGGATACTTTGTAAAGTTGGCCCGGCCCGGAGGTGACGAACAGTGTGCCGTGACTGTCGAACGCCAGCCATCCCGGCGGTGAATCGATGGTGGCAAAAATCACGGGATTGCCGGATTTATCCACTTTGAAAATACTCTGGCTGGGATTGGGGGAGGCGTAGGTTATGCGACTCGCATTCATCGCCGAAGTAATATAAAAATTGCCTTGGGTGTCTGTGGCAATGGCCAATGGAGGAGTGGGTATGCGCGGCACCATCGTGCTCGGAATGCCCGTGGGTGAGATGCGTGTCACCGCGCCATTGCCGGAGTTGACCACGATCAAATCATCACCTTGTGCGTGCGCCGAGTTCATCCCGGCGCCAAGCAACAGTGCGGCCAAGCCAAGTCGTCGCATCCAATGGGGCATGGTCATATTTACTGCTCGCCATGGCCGCTGCGCGACTTAATTTTCAATCATTTTTTACATCCCCGCCCTTGTCGTCATGTAAAATCGATGATAGGGTAAATCCCCCAGTCATGTCTTCCGACTCTAACGGCAATAACCGCCTCATTTTGGCCCGTCCCGACCGCATCGGCGACGTGGTCATCACGAGCTCTTGTTTTGCGCCGATCAAGGAGACGCTGCCGGATGCGGAAATTTATTTCCTCGCTCATCCACGTATGGAGCCGCTGTTTCGCAAACACCCGGCACTGGCGGGTTTTATTCCCTTGTCGCAGCATACCGACGCCCCTCGGCGCATGGAGCTGCTCGCGGCCCAAATGCGCAAAGTCAAAGCCGGGTGCATCGTGCATCTGCACGCGGACGAGGAAGTCGAATGGGCGGCGGCCTCGGCGGAGATTCCCCGGCGCATTGGCTTCCGCGCCAAAGGAGACAAATGGCTCACCGAATCATTTCCAAATTTTAAAAAGACCGGCAACAAACACGAAGGCTATTTCAATTTTGATTTGCTGGAATTGCTCGAAGTGCATCCGCCCGCGAAGCTCGTCCCGCACATCACGCCCGATGCTGACGCCATCGAACGTCTCGCGCAGAAGCTGCCCGTTGGCATTGTCGCCGGGCGTTACGCCGTGCTCCATGTCGGCGCGCATGGGGAAAAGCCGCGCATCGCGCCGGAATTTTTCATCGCGGTGGCGCGGTGGCTGGTGAAAGAACGGCGGCTTTATGTGGTGCTCGTCAGCGGGGATAAGGACGATGAAACCGCCGCGGCCATCCTGCACGGCGCGGGGAGCTCGGTGTCGTGGATTCACAATATGTGCGGGCAGACGGATCTGGCGGAAATGGCATTTTTGCTGCGCGACGCGGCCGTGGTTTTCGGGCGCGACAGCGGCCCGGCGCACATTGCCGCGGCGCTCGGCGCGCGCACGGTCACGTTCATGCTCGAGCCCGAACCGGAAAATTCCGCGCGACGCTGGACGCCTTTGGGTGAATGCTCGTGGGTGCTGGAAAAACCGATGACGCGCGGTTGGTTCGAATCGCGCCCGGCGTTTGCCCGGCGCAATCTCAGCCATTTTTCGGAGGAGGAAATTGTCGAGTCCGTCAAGTTTGCGCTGGAAGCATAAGTGTGGATGCATGGGGATTCGGCTTGGCGGGGTGGGATATTTGCGGGAAAGTGGCGGGGTGGATGCCTTTGCCAAAAAACGATTGATTGCGCTCACCGCGCTGACGGCGCTGGTGCTTGCGTTGGCGTTGGTGTCGGCGTCTTATGGAGAGTATGCCAAGGTTGGGGTGAAGGAGGTTGGGCAAGTGTTGGCGCACAAGATCGGATTGGGGCCTGATACATCAGACGCAACCGCCGAACTCGTGGTTGACTTGCGTTTGCCGCGCGTGGCGTTGGGCATTCTCGCCGGAGCCGCGCTGGCCATGGCGGGCGCGGCGTTGCAAGGATTATTTCGCAACCCGCTGGCCGATCCGGCGCTCATTGGTGTCTCGGGCGGATCCGCTTTCGGCGCCGTGCTGGTCATCGTGCTCGGCGGCGGCGCATTGGCGGATTTGAATAATTATTTCGGCGCATTCGCGCTGCCGGTGGCCGCGATGTTGGGTGGGGCCGGGGTCACGTTTTTAATCTATCATCTCGCCAAAGTTTCCGGT
Source organism: Opitutales bacterium (assembly GCA_035485355.1). GTDB lineage: Bacteria > Verrucomicrobiota > Verrucomicrobiia > Opitutales > JABDGR01 > JABDGR01. The sequence continues at coordinate 3,685 of DATHOB010000263.1, forward strand.
CGCACCGAGGTCACATTGATGTTGCTCACCGGGCTGGCGTTCAACGCGCTGGCGGGTGCGGCGATTGGCTTGCTAGTGTATCTGGCCACCGACGAGCAAATGCGCGCGTTTTGGTTTTGGTCGCTGGGAAGTTTGCAGCGGGCGGGGTGGCCGCAGATTGGCGCGGCGGCGGTGTTTATTCTCCCTGCGCTCGTGGTATTGCCAAGGTGGGCACGCCAACTCAATGCT
>DATHOB010000264.1:0-5559 GCA_035485355.1 Opitutales bacterium
CGGCAACTTCGATCCAGTAGGTGCGCGTCTGCGGCGTGGCGGAATAATTGTGGATGAGCACCCGCCAGAGCGATTCATTGTCGTGTTGCTCCACCGTCGCAGCCACCACGCCCACGTTGTCGAGCACGCGGCCATACGCCAAAACGTGCGCTTCAACGGGCAGCGGAGAATTAGGTGGCGGGTGGTAGGTGACAAAAAACACCAATCCCTGATCGCCCACTGCCGCGCGCGCAGCGTGGAGCACCTGCGCTGGGTCGTGCGGGCCGAGGTTGGCGTGCCACTTGGCCAAGGCATCCAGCATCGCCGTGCGATCCTCTCCCCGGTAAAGCGGCGGACGCGAAATGTCAGATTCGAGGAGGAGCCATTCGGTGCGGTTCGCCCCGCGGCGCAGAGTGTTGGTGTCATCGGCCACGCCTTTTTGAATTTGCGGGCGAAATGCCTCCATGGCGAGCGAGCTGTCGAGCACCAGCGCCACCCGCTGCAACGTGCCGGCCTCGACCCAACGCGGCTCGCTGAGCATCCACGCAATCAGGAACACGGCCAGCACCTGCAGCCAAAACAGCGTCGAATTACGCCAGCGCTCAATCCGCGTACCGGCGCGGCTTTCGACTTCGAGCTTTTCCAACAGGAACATGGTGCTGATTTCCTGGCGCCTACTCTGCCGCTGCAAAAAATGGATGATGACCAGCGCGGGAATTCCGAGCAGCGCCCACCAACCAGCTGGATTGCCAAATATCAGGTGCATGGTGGTCGGATTATTCAGGTCAGTTCGACCGCGCCCGCCGGCAACGCGAATTTCATCAAACAGTCCATCAGCGCGCCATCCTCACCCAGCCGCGCCATGGGCACGCCGCGGCCCGCACAGGCGTCGCCCCACAATTCAAAATGGCGACGGTAACTGGCGCGGAAACGTTCGCGGCGGGATGCGGACATTTGAAAGAGTCGCTTCTCGCCGGATTCACAATCGCGCAATTCAATCTGCCCGTCCCATTCCGGCTCGGCTTCGCTTTTGCTCCAGGGGCATAGCACGATGCAGCGGCTCGTCGTGTGCAGCACCTGTGCGAGGATGTCCTGCGGTGGCACCGGGTAAAGCAAATCAGTGATGACGACCCGCAACGACTGTGCGCGCCATGGCACCCGGTCCAACGCCGGCGGCGCGGCCCGGCCTGCGGGTGGCAGCGGCACCCACCCCTGCGAACGCAAGGAATCGCCTGGTAATTCGTAGGCATTGCGCGGGTCGGCCAGATACGCCCGCAACATTGCGCCCGCCCGCAACGCACTGGCATGCACAAAAGAAAAAAGCTCCAGCGTGCGCCGGGCTTTGGCGGGTTGCAAAAACATTGAGGTTGAGCAATCGAGCACGACATCCACACGCGGGCTGACTTCCTCCCGGTACATCTTCATCGTGTGCTGGCCGGTGCGCGCGAATGCGGCCCAGTTGAGGTGGCGGGGGTCGTCACCCGGGTGGTACTGTCGGTGATCCTGAAACTCCAAGGATGCGCCACTGCCTGAACCCAGCCATTGGCCGGCTTGGCCGCCGCGCGCCGCGCGCAACGGCAGACGCAACCGGGTGGCAATCGCCTCCGCCTGCGCCAGCAGCCCGGCGCGCAATTCCGACGTCAACCCGTGCGCAGCAAGCAGGCTGGCCGCGGGAGTGACAACGGGCGCGGCAGGCGGAATGACGGTGGCGGTGGTGGACATCAAAAATTGTTTTCGATTATTAATCCATTACTCCTGCTTGGGCGCTTTCGCCCGAAAGGTCGGCTGGGATCGCACTGGCGCGCCAAGGGGAGAAACAGGAGCGCCCGTTGACGCGGTCGAACCCACAACTTCCGTCACAGACTTGGTGGCCGCACGGGCACGTTTCACTTGGGAGGCCGAGCGGGCCATTTGTTCCAGTTTCGTAAAATTACCCCATACTCGCAGTGTGCGTACCACCACCACTACCATGGTCAGGATGCTGGAAATTCCGGCGATGATCTGCGCCGTGCCCTGGAAGGGCAAACCGGGCAAACCATCCAATTGATGGAAAGCAAATAGGATCCACGCACTGGGCGGAAACACACTCGCATAGAGCAAAATCTTGGGCTCAGCGGTAGCATTCGCCAGCAACGCGCAAAACACGTAAAACAAAAAGCTCAATGCCATCACGAGAAAATAACGGGTTCCGGCGCTGATGCGCGAGCGACCCAAAATCAGCCAACCCGCGACCTGGGGGAATAACAGCGCGGGCGGCAAGAGCATGAATGTCATGTAAAACCAATTGTAATCGAGATTCGCACCGGAAGGCAGCCGCAGCGACGCCCAGGCCACCGCCAACATCGCGCAAAACGCCGCCACCAGCATGATGAACGGCGCGGAAGACGGCCAACCGGGATAAAGAAACGCCCGGCCAATGAATTTACCCGGCAGGCCAAACCGCGCAAATGCCCGGTAAGTATCCGGGTAGGGCGAAGGGTTGGTTGCGGCCGCAAACATCAGCATCCAAACTCCCATCAAAGCTGTGAAAAAGAAAAATCGGTCGGTAAATGTGTCCACAAATGAACCTGGATACCACATGTCGAATACCATGGTCAGCCCGGCAAGGGCGATCAACCCGCACAGAATCAGCCGTTGCGGGGTGTCGTGGTTTTCCGCCGCCGGGGAAAGAAAATGCGCGCCAAACTCCATAACCAGAAACAAAAATGGCAAACCAATGGCTATATACAACGAAGCCGCAATTCCCGGGTCGTTTTTAACGGAAGTTATCAATGCCCGAACCGGCGGCTCCCACGCACCCAGATTGGTGCCATTGACCAGTTGTATAGCCAGCATCGTCAGACCGAGCAGGCCCAAAATGAGCAGAATGCGAAACAACATGCTGTTGACACATGACAGCGCCACACACAGCGCAACAAGCAAGACGCTGAACGCCAACAGGCTCACGATGGCCAGCAAGGCGGATTGCCAGTCCCAGCTGCCGAAAAAATAGGTCAAAATGAGATACGGCAGGAGGGAGGTGAAAACCATCAGGCCCTGCATCACCAGTGAAATCCATTTGCCCCAAATCAGGCTGCGCGCGCTCATTTGCGTGAGCTTCAATAGGTCGATCCGGTTGTCATGAAATTCCGCAGAGAGCGCGAAGGTGGCCGCCATCGGCAAGCCCAGGAGGTAAAACAACAGCAACCCTATAATTAAAGTTTGCTCCAACGCCTGCGCCACCGACGACCCCGAGCCGGAGAGCAACCCCATAGCCACAAAAAATGCCATGCCGCCTTGCAAGCTGAGAAACACAAACGTAAACCGGCTCGACCGCAGCCCCTGCCGCAAGTCGCGCACGAGCATGGGGTTGAACAGATCACTGGAAATAAGCGTCATGGTTCGATTAATTAATTTTTATTAGATGGGGACTTGGCCGATGCCGCGGGTTCGTAACGCGGCCGGGGCCGCGCCCCACCCTGCTGGCGCAAGATGCCGATGAATGCCTCTTCCAAGCCCTGCCGCTCACGTTGGAATTCAATCACCGGCAATCCATCCGCCACCAGTTTGCGGAGGAAATCGCGCAACACTTCCTCGCCCCGACCTTCCAAATCAAACATCGCTCCGGCGCGCACTTCCTCACGCAGGCGGAGACCGGTTTGCAGTTTCGCCCAGTCCAGCAGCGCCTCCACCGGCCCGCTGACGCGCACGCAGACGGAAAGCACACCGGTATCGTCGAACCGCAGGCTGTCCGCCGAGCCGTGGTGGACGATCTGGCCCTGGTCAATGAAGAGCATCGTGTCACACATCTCAGCCAGCTCGGTAAGAATGTGCGAGCTGATCAGCATGGACTTGCCCTGCCCGGCGAGAATGCGCACGAGATTTTTGAATTCCAAGCGCGCCTTCGGGTCGAGGCCCGCCGCGGGTTCGTCGAGGATAAGCACCTGCGGGTCATTCAACAGTGTGCGCGCAAGGCACAGGCGTTGGGTCTGACCTTTCGACAATCGGTCGCTGGGCCGCGTCTTGAGCGGGTGCAATTCCGTGAAGTCCATCACCTCAGTGACGCGCTTGGTGCGCGCCTTGCCGCGCAAGCCCATCGCCCGCGCGAAGAAATCGAGATACTCCTGCACATCTATACTCGGATAGGCGCCAAAATGATCGGGCATCCAGCCGAGGACATTGCGCACCCGCGCCGGGTGTTCGAGCACGTCGAAACCGGCCACCCGCACCTGGCCATGGTTGGCCAAATCCAGCGTGGCGAGGATGCGCATGGTCGTCGTCTTGCCCGCGCCGTTCGCGCCAATGAACCCGGCGACCTGCCCGCGCTCCAACCGAAAAGACACGCCGCGCACCGCCTGCACCGCGCCAAAGCTGCGGTGCAGGTTCTCAACCTCGATGATGGGTGTCGTCGACATAGTTAATTATGGAATCACCGGGCCGACGATGACGTGGCGGAAACGCGACCAATGCAGGCCCGCGAATTCCGGCTCAAGCACCGGGCTGGAGCCATTGCCCAGCGCAAAAAACATTCCCGGACGCGGAGTCAGCTTGCGCAAATAATCAGACAAAGAATCCGGCGCACTACGGAGATTTTCGTCCCACGCCGCCTTGAATTCCTCGACCGTGGCGTTTTGCATTTCGGTCGGCTTGCCGTCGGAAATTTTGTCCAGCTTCCAGTAGTTGCCATCGGCATCGAGATAAAAAAGATTTTGCATCCAATCATTGTATTCCGAGGACAATATCGGCCCCTTGCTTTTGGTGGCGGCCGACACCAGATGCAAGACGGCGCGCGACGGCACGACGGCATTGGCGACCATGGTCTGTTCGCGCCGGCTGACAAACCAATCACCCGTGTAATGCGGGCCGGACTGCATGAAGTCGCCGTGATCCCAGTCGCCGTTGCCATTGCTTTCGCGGAAGTCGAGTACCCAGGCCGGGTATTTAAATTCAAAATCGCGGTGTGTGAGTACCCCCGTCACCGAAGTCTCCACCTCCGACTCGACCGCGAATTCCCGATCCACCGCAGGGGGCAACAATTGGGTGATGCGGAAAAACACCCCGCGGCCGCCGATGCCCTCGGCCAGCAGGATGAAGGCGATGATCGCCACACTGGTCGCAATCGCCAACAACGGTGTGACCCACAACAGGTGCGGGCGGCGGGCGCCGCGACAAAACCAGAATAAATTCAGCGGCCCGACCAGAATGCCAAAACAGATAATGACCGTGGCCACCAGCAGGAATTGGTTGCCCAAGTGCGGCACCTCGTCATCGTACTTTTTCACGTCCAGCTCCGTCTTTGCCGCCGTGGAAGTGGCGCCGGCCAAGGCAGGCAACGCATTGCCGGTGCTGGCGGGCAATGCCGGGCCAGTGGCCACCACCACCCCGGGTTGATCTCCCAATTGCGTCACTTGGTCAGAAATGGCGTCGAGATTGGCTTTGGTGTCGGTAATGGTGACCTTTGTGCCGTCATAAGTTAGCTGGGAGCCGGCGATGAGGTAATTGGCAAAATTGTTCTTCAGTTGCAGCTCAATCAAGGTATTGAGATTAGGCACCGGGCTCGACACCGTGGCCGGATTAATGGTGGTAAAACGCAAGATATTG
>DATHOB010000265.1:0-3688 GCA_035485355.1 Opitutales bacterium
AGCGCCGCGCCGCCGTGGCCGAGGCCGAGAGCGCCCGCGCCGGCCAGAAGGCCGCGAACAACGAAATGTCGAAACTCCCCAAGGGCTCGCCGGAGTTTCAAGCCAAGGTCGCCGAGATGAAGCTGCTTTCCGCCAAGGTCAAGGAACTCGAAGCCGCTGCCAAAGTCATCGATGAGGAATGGGACAAGATTTTCCTCTCCCTTCCCAACCTCCCGCACGAAAGCGTGCCCGATGGCCGGGCCGATACGGACAACGTCACCGTTTCGACTTGGGGCGACATCGCCCAGCTTTCGCCCCACGCCACGCCGCATTTTGATATCCCGTGGTTTTCGCAATATGTGGATTTCGAGCGCGGCGTCAAAGTCACCGGCGCGGGTTTCCCGTTTTATGTGGGTGACATGTCGCGCCTCGTGCGCGCCCTCGTCAGTTTCTTTCTCGAGGAAGCGCGGCTCGCGGGCTACCAGGAAGTCTGGTCGCCGCTCATGGTCAACCCCGCCAGCGCCACGGCCACCGGCCAGTTGCCCGACAAGGAGGGGCAGATGTATCACGCCGGGGTGGACAATCTCTACCTCATCCCCACCGCCGAGGTGCCGGTCACCAATTTCTTCCGCGACGAGATCTTGAGCGAAAAGGATTTGCCGCTGTATCGCTGCGGCTACACCCCTTGCTTCCGCCGCGAGGCCGGGAGCTGGGGCGCGCACGTCCGCGGGCTGAACCGCCTGCACCAGTTCGACAAGGTGGAACTCGTCAAATGGGTCAAGCCCGAGTCGAGCTTCGAGGAGTTGGACAAACTGCGCCTCGACGCCGAGCGCCTGTTGCAAAAGCTCGGGCTGCCGTATCGCGTGCTCCTCATCTGCGCGGGCGACATCGGCTTCCCCCACGCCAAGCAATTCGACCTCGAAGTCTGGGCCGCCGGGCAAAAACGCTGGCTCGAAGTGTCGAGCTGCTCCAACTTCACGGATTTCCAGGCCCGCCGCGCGGGCATCCGCTACCGCCCGGCGGATGGCGGCAAAGTCGAAGTCGTGCACACCCTCAACGGCTCCGGTCTCGCCGTTCCCCGCGTGCTCGCCGCCATTTTGGAAAACTTCCTCGAAGCCGACGGCCGCGTCCGCGTGCCCGCATGCCTGCACCGCTGGTACGGCGGGGAAACCATTGGCATGGCGAAGTGACCAATCGGTAGTGGCGTCCCAAGGTGCAACCATCCTTTTTTTTGATAATGGGCGCAATTCGGCAAGCCCCACTACCTGAAGGGGCTTGTTGTCTTGGTCCGACAACAATACTCGTATTTATAACAGGACAAAATTGATTATTTGACATACTTAAAGTTTCACACAGTTTTTCAGATATTTTACTTATGGACTTATCGCTTCCAGAAATGGTGATTGGGCCCTTGTTTACAAATACAACCAAGTCGCAAAACCAAAATACTCAAATCCAAACGCTAGAGCCATTAGGGGTGCAGCTTGAAATGGCTACCATTGATGATTCTTTCCGTATCCCGCTCTTCCACAACGCTTGTTCATACGATTCAAACCGACGCACATTAACCGAACTCTTGATACCGGGCGAAAACTTACCTGCTGAGTTTTATTATTTCCCATTCTTTTCAGTCCAAACTCAAACAGGGATATTTGTGCCTTTGGAGTCATTCCTAGTTGGGCTCTATCGGCAGTACGATGTAAGGCGTTCAATTCTGTCGGTTCTAGCTGACTTACATGAAATGGTCGAATTTACATCGACAAAAATCCCGCAACCGGGATTGCTAATTCCCGAAGTTGAAAACCTTGGATTTTATGTAACATCTATACATTCCTATGGCAGAAGGTTGTCGATTGACGTCGATTGGATGCCAGCTAAAAGCCGAAGCGGCGTTCAACCTAACCTAATTATTGGTTCCTCGGCAATTGACTTTCGTCCTATGCCAGATGGGACGCTGGGAAATGGAAAATGGGTACAGGTTAAAAACTGTTTTATGTGTGTTTTGCTTGACAAAGAATTGAGAAAAATTGGGGTAGGTGCGCCCTTAAATCTTTTTACAACTAGTGGACAAGCAAAATTGTTAACCCAATTCGAATGGACTCTACTGGCTAAAATGAATAACAAGCAGGCTCGCTCAGCCAGAATCGAATTTCTGAAGCAAAATCTAAGTTTGATAGAAGACCATCACGATCTTGCAAAAGCTATGCAAAAAGCCGGTCTTTACTCTGACTCAACAACAATTTGGCAAATTGCGAAATTTCTTCCTTCACTTATTGATGCAGCTAAAAACAGAACGGAATAATTTCATTAATAACGAGACTGTCCATAATCTAATTCTAGGAGATTATATAACCCAACTGGAGCAACGGCAGTATTTCACGAGTTGCACAGATTCAATGAAAGTAGTAAAGTAGGCCTATGCGTAAATTAACCGCAGTCATCTATCCCGACGTTGAAAGTGACTGGTTGGTCGCCTTCAACCCGGAAACGGGCACCACCACGCAAGGGAAAACTCCCGCGGAAGCTTTGGCCAACTTGAAGGAAGCCACCGAGCTTTATCTGGAAGAATTCCAGTTGCCATCCAAGAAACGTACCGTCCTGAAGACCTTCCTGGTTGCTCCGGCCCATGCCTAAGCTGCCTTCCGTTTCCGGAGCCGAAGCGGTCAAGGCCCTTGAGCGCCTCGGGTTTATCTTTCTTCGGCAAAAAGGCAGCCACGCCATTTTGCGCAAAGGCCCCCGAGGATGTGTGGTGCCAATGCATCGTGAGATCAACCAAGGAACCTTGCGCGGCGTCCTGAAGCAAGCCGGTGTTACCGAAGAGAAATTTAAGGACAACCTTTGACTCCCGCAGACCGTTGCTAAGGGTCGCAAAAAAAGTGACCTGCTCGCCACGCGCTCATCTTTTCCATCATTTCCTTCTTGAGACTCAATTGAGAATATAGTCTTGACCCTCTGCGCCTAAGCGCGTAAATTTACCCGTTTCACCACCATCCATTCCGCAATCCTGAATCGCTTCCGCCATGGCTAAAAGCCTCTTTGAAAAAGTCTGGGACGCCCACGCCGTTCGCACCTTGCCGAACGGGCAGACCCAATTATTTATCGGCACGCACCTCATCCACGAGGTGACCAGCCCGCAGGCCTTTGGCATGATGCGCGACCTCGGACTCAAGGTGCTCTACCCGGAGCGCACGTTTGCGACCGTGGACCATATCGTCCCCACCAACGAAAGCGCCGAGCCGTTTTCCGACCCGCTGGCCGACGCGATGATCAAGGACTTGCGCAAAAATTGCCGCGACTTCGGCATCACGTTTTTCGACCTCAACACCGGCAAGCAGGGCATTGTCCATATTGTCGGTCCGGAGCAGGGCATCACCCAGCCGGGCATGACCATCGCCTGTGGCGACTCGCATACTTCGACCCACGGCGCGTTCGGCGCGATCGCCTTCGGCATCGGCACCAGCCAGGTGCGCGACGTCCTCGCCACGCAGACGATGGCCTTGGGCAAAATGAAGGTCTGCCGCATCAATGTGGACGGCAAGCTGGGCCGCGGGGTCTATGCCAAGGACGTGATTTTGCACATCATCCGCCTGCTCGGCGTCAACGGCGGCCTCGGTTTCGCCTACGAATACGGCGGCAGTGTGTTTGACGGCTTCACGATGGAAGAGCGCATGACTGTGTGCAACATGTCCATCGAAGGCGGCGCGCGCTG
>DATHOB010000266.1:0-9877 GCA_035485355.1 Opitutales bacterium
CACGCCCGCCACCCAGTTATACGGCCACTTCGCCGCTTCCTTCACCTGTTGATTTTTGGCATCCTGATACATCGCCTGCGGGTCGCTGCCGGAATTTGCATAAATCATGAATGGGCCGATGACCTTCGTCCAGTGCTCACCCGCCGCCACGCTTACGCCTGCGCCGCCGTAGTGGCTGCTCCGCCAATAATTAAGCACGGTGGGCGCGGCTACGGTATTCGTGTCGCGGTGACAGAGGAATTCAACTTTCGTCGGGCCTCCACTCATGTATTCCAAGGTGGGATTGAGCAGGAAGCAACCGACGTTCTTTGTCGTGCTGGCCCAACCATACGCCGGATGGTCGAATTGGACGACGGTATAGTCGTATTTGTTTTCGCGCGCGTCCTTCGGGTACAGTTTGTTGCGGTGCGGCTCGTCATCCACGAGCATCCAGTCGAACATATCGGCCAGCTTGAAGGCAAAACGCGCCTCGGTGATCGTGGTCGCGTCGTAGGTTGGCTGATGTTCGAACGTGCAATAAGTGTACACGCCGGAGTCGCCACGACCCATGGAATAGCGGATCTCTATGTCCGCAATAAAATTGCCATCGCCCGAGGTATTGGTGCCCGCGCCCGGCCCCGTGCCCATCTTGCGGTTGTTGGAAATTCCCTTGACCGACACCTCGGCGCGATCGCCATGGTTGCTTTTCGGGTCAAGGGTGATTTTGGCAATCGCAGCGTCCGTGCCGCGCACCCCCATCGCATCGTGCGACCAAAATCCGTATTGGTGATCCGTTTGGCCAGGATTCAATCCATTCATATTTTCCCCGGGCGGATCGCGATCCCAATTAATTTGGCCATCTGGCCCCATCGTGGTCGCGAGCATTTCCATGCCCTTGTATTTCAACGAAACTAGGTCGCCGGAATCTTTGGCCACCACGGCCGTCACGATACCATTGTCCAAAGAATAAAAAGCGCTGTTTTCCGTAATGACGACATCGTCGTCAGTGGTTTTTTGCGTGGTGGTCGCAGGCCCGTTGGCCGCGAAGAGGGGTGCCACGAGCAGCAAAGCACCCGTAAGCCAAGCGGAAGTTTGAAGCGGGGTTTTCATGGGGGTGATTCCGATTGAATATTTTCAGCCCGCTCCCGGCTGCTTTAATTTCCAGCGGTGGGAGCAGTTGCCGGCGGGGCGGGATGCGCGGCCCAATTCAGGCTATCGATGGTCCAGCCTTGGGTATAGGCGGGGAAGCGGGCGTAGTCCCACGGCTCATCCACCATCAGATTCGCCGTGGCATGATAAAGAGTGTAAACCTTGCTCACTTGATCAAGCGCGGCATGAACATCGGCAGAGTTGATATCGCGATCCAATTTCGGTTCCACGATGACTACCGGGCGGGGCGCGATGGCCGCGATAATTTCCGGGTAGTCGACGGGAATCTGCGCTTCATGCCCGATGAAGAAACCAAGTCGGGGAATAAGCGGCCGCTCAATGCTCCAGCGCGCAATGCCGCCGGTGCCATGGTCAGCCGTGTCCGTGCGCATGGGCGTATTGCCATTGATCGAAACCACGCCTTTCACCCGTGGGTCGAGCGCCGCAGTGTAGAGGCCGACCGTCGCGCCGAGTTCGTAGCCGTAAAGATAAAGCTCGTTCGGATCCACCACATCGTCTTTGGCCAACGCATCCAAGGCGGAGCGGGCATCATGCACCAGCCGTCCCATTTGCGACCAGTGCGGTGCAGTGTCAAAGAACGGCCCAATCTCACTCGCGCGAATGCCAAAGCCACACTGGTCGTACGCCAGTACCGCGTAGCCCGCCTGCGTGAGCGCGATGATCGGATGCAAATCGCGGCGATAAACCCACATATAACCCAACGGGTAACTAAAACCATGCAGCCATACGACCGTGGGCAGCTTGGTGCCGGGAGGCGTATTTGCGGGATAATACAAATCCCCCTTAATGCCTTCGCCAAAAATCACCTGCCGGGTGGCCATGGCATTGCGCTGCGGCGCCGTCCAGCCGAATTCAGTTCCCGCACCGGTGAAGAAATGTTTGATGACATCGTTGACGCTGTCACCTACCCCGGCGTTGCCTCCGCCCGCCGCGCCCCGTGCACCAGGCACTCCACCAACCACCCGGCCGCCCGCAGCGGCATTTTTGCTCGAAGAACCCAAATCAGTCGGACCGCCCGCTTGCGGAATGGTGGCCGGTGCATCGCCCAACAGCCAATTTATGTTTTTACGGATGTCCGCTGCCTTGGCATCCCAGGCCGCCGTCGATGAAATAGTTTTCCCATCACTACCTACCAACAAGTCATCCGGCTTGTGCGCGGGGAACTTGCTTAAGTCCACTTTGTCGCCACTTTGCGCCACCCAATTTTGAAAATTCCATGGGAATAGAAGACTATTGACCCATTTGTCCTGCGAGCGGCCAAACTGGATGTCGAGCCAGTCGAGATACATATCCTCATTGTTCGCACCGTGCACCCCCGGCACCCGCATGATGCCTACGGCATCCGGCTTGCCCAACATCTTATAGAGTGGTTCGACCGAATACATCGTCTGCTCGCAGCCCCAGATGTTGGAGACTTCGTCGTTCATGCCGTATTCAATCAGGCAGCCCCGCGGCGCCACCAAGGCGACGAGGCAGTTGCCATCAATAGGCAGCCGGTCTTCCCGACCGGCGAAAAAGCGCAATTGTGGCGCCATCCAGAGCGGGAACATGCGCGTGGTGGTTTCAATGCTTTCGGCTTGGTTGCGTTCGCCGCCTTGCCGCCAAGTGAAGACCCCGCCCACACCCGTGCTGCCCGCGACAACCGCGGCAATGCGCGTATCGAGCGCCGCGGCCGTCAACGCCATTTTCCCGAGGCGCGAATAACCGGTGATGGCGATGCGTGCCTTGTCCACTTGCGGCACGGTGTAGAGATAATCCACCACCATCTGCGCGATAAACGCCTGTTGGCCCATGGTGGCAAAATCATAATTGGGATAAAGGGGGGCGACGACCGTGGGCGCATCCACACTGTTGGGGAAATTGCAACCAATGTAGCCACGATTGACCAGCTTGGCGGTGCTGCTGCCAATCAACACCGGGAACGGCCCGTCACCCACCGGAATTGTGATCGTGACCCGAGTGGTGGCCTGGTCATTGGGTCCGTAGGCCAATTGGACAACCCGAGTGATGGTGCCCATGGGCAGTGGCGCGGCGGGCCCGCGGGTAAAGCCACCACCACCGGCGGGAGGCGTCACCCCGTCGGAAACCGTTTCACTGATCACCGTGACCGAGTCCAGCTTCGGCTTAGGCGGAAGGGTGCCGAGCTGGTATTTTTCCTCTAAGTCGATGATTTCCTGGCGGCGCGCCGGCCACTCAGCAGTGGTTTTGACAAAATGTCCGTCGAGAAATTGCAGCGGGTCGGGCAACGCATTGTGCCGGGGCAGGGCGTCGAAATCCGGCGGCAATTGTTTCGATGTGGCGAGCCAATCGTTAAATGACGGCGTGTTGGCCGTGGCATCCACCGGTGGCAAAATTTGTAAAAGACGCCGGAGGTAATCCTGGCGTTCTTGATCCGTCATCGCTTGCAGGGGATGGGCAAGCGTCGTTAACAACAGGGCAGATAATAGGGCAATCCTACGCATGGGGTATGCGCGGTTTCGAGCGCAACGCGATGAAAGCACACCCCGGCAAACACGCGCAAGAGAAAAATGGCGCCCATCATAATCTTCCCCTCATGTATCACTACACTCAATTGATCGTGGAGGTGGCCGCAGGCGCAGTTCCGTTTGCGTTTGCCTTGGGGGTTGGCGGGGTAACGGGCGGACTCGTGTCTTGCGGTGTAGCTGGAGTCGTGGCGGGGGCAGCGGGTGGAATTACTGAATTCATCAATGACTGAACGTAATTTTCTTTTTCCAAATGGTAATCCAGCAACATTTGGAAGGCTTGTAATGCCAATTTTGCATCGTGCAGTTGATCCCCCCACTCCAACCGGCCCAAATTCTCCAGGCAGGTGGCCATCAAGGAACGGCCATCGGGAAACTTGTCCAATTCCGCCCGCAATTCCGGCTTGCGGATGAATTTGTCGATCACCCGCCAATACTGGGCCGCAGCGGCGGCCGCGGCGGCATCTGGCTGCGTTGTATCGGCCGCCATCAGCATGGCATAACGCACCCCGGCCCACATTTGCACATTCAGCGGCAATTCGGATTTTTCATAAAGCCGCTCCAATTCCGTCAATGCTTTGTTGCGCTTGTCCTTGTCTGCGTTGGATGCTCCGGCAATGGAGATGAAGCATTGGGCGCGTTTTTCCAACGCGTATGCTTTGAGTGGATCACTGTCTGGAAAATGTTCTTCGTCCAGCATGTTAATCAATTCGGAGAAGTATTCGGCGGCCGCTTGGAGATCACCGCTTTCGCTTTTTAACTCTCCCTGCTCTTCAATGACTTGATAGATGAGCGGGTTGTGGGCGTAGTACGGCTGGTCTTTCCGATATGCGTTTACAAAATCCGTGAGAATGCGGAGTGCGTCTTTGTACTGATTGGTGCTGTCCAGGTGTTTCGCATAGAGCGCCTCCTTGAACCGGGCATCCGGCGCGTATTTGGCGACTGCCGGGTTGGGGGCGGTGTCCAAATCGTCGGCCAATTTTTTGATCAATTGCTCGGCATCCTCATATTTATTTTGATCCGCCAACTCCTGGGCCTTGATGAATTTCGCCGATACCGCCGCCTCGGTGTCGGCATAATTTGGACTGTTCAAGGTGGTGTATAAATCCCCTTCTTCCGTGGTGTGCCCGGCCAAAGCCTGGACCTTCATTTGAAAAAGCAGGCCCTGGGCTTCAAGTTCATGCACATTTAAATCCGGGATGCTATTGTTCAAGGCCAAAACTTGTGATGCCACCTCCTGCAGTTTTTTGCCTTTTTGCAGTGCGGAGGGATCGTTCTGGTCATAAGCCAGCATGGCATCCAGCCATCGCAGCCGGAGCTGTAGCGATGCCGGGAGTGCGTCCACATGGGTCTCATCCAAAATGCCTTCGAGCCGCTTGAATGCTTGGGCTGCGCCATCCGGCCCGCTGTCTTGCATGGCCAATAATACATTGAATTCCGCCCGCCAACGGTTGAGCGGGTCAATAGTGACAAATTGGGCCACTTTTTGGTCGAGCAATTTGCGGGCGGCATCCACTTGCCCTGCTTTCAAATCACTTTCCACTGCACGTCCCAGAATTGTCCCCCGATCCGTTTCGGGCGGCGGGTCGTCCAGCAGGTCCGCATAATATCTGGCCGCCGTGAGATAATCTTGTGGGTCGCGGGAAGCTTCGCCATTTAAAAAATTCAGGTCCGCGAGTCGTAGAGTTACTTGTTTAGTTTCCAAACTGTCCGGCACTGCGGCGTGCAGAGAGTTGTACAAGTCGAGCAGGTAGGTGGCCGCATCGCGGTAGGCGGGAGGAGTCTGGTTCAAGGCGGCAATATAACGGGCATTCCACGCACTCTCCCGCGCCGGGTCGCGCTCCGGGCTGCTGGATAACTCCAGCAATTTTTGCGCGGCTAGATCCGCGGCGGCATAATGGGTGGTGGCCGCGGGGGAATGCTTTTCCGCATTGGGCGAATCGTAAGCTTGCGCCAATACCAGTTCCAATTGGGTTTGCAGCAGGTATAATTGTTTGAGCAGCGGGTGGCCGCGCTTGTCGGCGATTTTGTCCTGGATGTACGCCTCCAAATCCGTCGGCAGGGAAGCCGGATCGCTGGTCAAAATGTTTTGCAACAGGGACAGTGCGTTCTCCTGGAATTGCAGCACTTGGTTGTAATTCGACGCGGTCTTGTCCGGCCAATCATCCAGAATATTTTTAAGCTTCTCGACGTCATCCGCGGTTTTGGCCGCAGTGGGGTTCGCGCGATCCAGGATGACATATTCGAGGCGCAGTGCGTCGAGGTTTTCCGGACTCAATCCCACGCGCATCAATTCATTGCTGAGCAATTTCAGGGCATCGTCCGCATGGTTCGATTTGTCGTAAATGACGGCCAATTCGCAGGCGAGATTGGCATGGGTGGATGCATCGAGGGTGGGATCCTGCAATTGTTTTTCCAAGGTCGGTACATCCCCGGCGATTGTGCTGGGGTCGAGCAGAATTTTCGCGCGCTCCAGCGCCGCCTTGAATTTGTCGGCTTGCAAGGGGGTGGTCGCACTGGCAATCGCTTGGTTCCACGCATTGGTGGCGCCGGGCAAGTCCTGCCGTTGCTCGGCCATCGTCGCCTGCGCCATATAATACAATGGCTGGTCCGCTGGGGATAATCCGGCCACGTCCAAACGCGCCACCAGCGCCTTTGCATCGTCCCATTTCCCGTTGAGTTCCTGCAACAACGCGGCCCGCAATAGATATGCCGGCGTATCCGTGGTTCCCACTGCCGCGAGTGCGGCGGTGGCATTCGCTTGATCCGCCATACCGAGATAGGCGGTTACCAAGTCCAGATTCAAAGTATCACGCGTTTTGTTGGTCAGGCCGGGCTTGTCCAATTCCTGTTTAAAAATGTAAATCGCAATGGGGATATAATCGTTTTCCAACGCTGACTCTCCTAAATCGATTTCTCCCTCCGCCGTCACATTCTGGACAATGCTCGGCATCTGCGGGGCATAAGGAGCCTCCGGCAAAGGCGTGGCTACCGGTGCCGGTTGGGTCGTTGCAGACGCAGCATCGCCCGTCGGCGAAGATTGCGCCCAGCCAATCGCATTCGCGGCCAAGAAAACCGCGACTTGCCCGATTCGACGTAAAGGCTTCGTGTTCAAGGGGCTCATCATACTCGTATCACTACAAATATAAAGCGCAAAGACCTGTGGGAGTTTCACCAGGTTCCATTCCCCGATTATACCAATCCAACCAAACTAGTGAATAGACGTTTAGATTCCAGCGATTTATCGTCTAATCCTTAATGTGGCTAAGTTCCGCCAGCGACTCCTGATAGCTGTCGCCCGATACTCCGGTGTTGTTGTGTTGCTTGATGAAATCGATGATCTTTTGCTTCATGGCCGCAGCTTCCGGGAAATTGCGGTCGGTCCAAAAGCGCTTGGTCGAGCTAAAGTAGCCTGCTTCATCCAAAAACTCCACTCCAAAGTACTCCGCATATTCCTGGGATAGATCGCCGATCGTGGTTTTGAATGAACCATCGGGCTGAAGTGATTCCTTGAGGCACCAATCCACCATCTTGCCAATTTCAGTGCTCATCGCCTGGCGCTGTGCGGCCGACGCAGTGGGCCACGCGTAAGCGAAGACAGTAACCACATCCATATTGTTATGGTTCCAATAATGACCACTGGAGAGCCAACCCGCCGGGTCGTTCAAGTCTTTGACTGCTAAAAGCGAATCCGCCACGCGGGGCATATCGGGCACATCGCCGTGCAGGTAGGAGATAATGTGGAATGTCGTGCTGATGTCGGGCTGGAAATCCACCTGACCATCGTGTTGGAATCGCTCCCCCCAGAAGCCGGTCTTGGGGTCGCGATATTTATTTTTAAGGAGATCGAGAAACGCGTCGCGCAACGCGGGATCAATTTTGAAATTCTCCGGCTCTCCCAGAATGAGCATGCGCACCAAATCCGAGATGGTAAGGTTGAATTCCAGCCCATGATCGATGCCCGTGTGCTGCACATCGGACGTGGCGATGGCATCCAGCCACACCGTCAATTTTGCCGGGGTGGAGACGCGGTCAAGAAATGCCGGCAAGGGCCGAGGCGGTCCATCGGGCAGATTGCGGGCATCGTCTGAAAAACGGGAAAAGGTGTTATCCAATTTGAGAAACCACTGCTCGCTGCCACTGCCCCACATGCCGTCGGCGTCTTGTTTGTCCAGAGAAGGATGATCCATGGCCGCGACCAAGTCATCGGTGCGGCGGTCAATGCGTTTGAAATCCGCGGTGGATAACAGGAGTGTGCCCGCCTCAAAAAGAATCTGTTGCGCGACGGGGTTTTTGACGCCTGTGGAGGCCTGCTCCATCAATTTCGTCTTCAATTCGCTGAGACGCGCCGCCCGGGCCGTCCATTCCGTTTGGTAGTTGGGGTCATAAACCGTGAAGTCGTGTTTGACGGTTGCGTTGGCGTCAGCGGGAGCCTGCGCCAAAGCCGCGGTGGCTGAAGCGACAAACAACAGAAACGGGAAAACCCTCATTGTGATGGGGTGATTTTTTATGAACAACGGGTGAGTTGATAGGGTAAGACCCATGACGCGTCAATAGCGGCAATTGTAACGACTTGTTCGCATCCGCCCGCCAACACTTCCCCACCCTATTCCGGCAATTTCATGTTTTCCACCCGGATATCGCGCACCAACTTATCATGATCATAAATCTGGTCGTTCAGGCAGTGCCCGTTGGTATCCCACTCCGCTTGTTCATCCTGCAGTTGTTCGTACAACGCGGCACCCGCGGTGTCGCGTACCACATATTTTTGCACCAGCGACTGCGGCGCGCCATTGTCATACCATTTGCGGATGCGGTTGACCGGGCCGTTGGCCGTCTGCACACTTAATTCCGAGATAAGTTGGATTTTCCCATTGGGCCAATAAAGGGTGAAGCGCACGATGGTCGTGCCGTCGGAATATTCCTCATAGCGCCGGGGTTGCGGGGTGCCGGGATAAAAAACTGTGTGCGTCTTCGTCTTTCCATCGGTTCCGTATTCCGTCGCCTCCACCGGAATTTGGCCGTCAAAATAAACGATATACCGCTGCGGGACGCGCGCCGGGGAAAACCAGGCCTGGGAAATGAGCACGCCCGATTGATATTCCCGGCGCAGAATCCTCCCATCCGGCAGCAACACTTCCTCCACTCCCGTTTTACCGACGGATCCGCTGGATTTCGTGGAAGTGGCGGACTCGGGCAAAATCATCCCGGGCAACAAGCCACCCTGGTGCCCCGTTAACAAGGGAGTCGCCGGCGGAGGCGACCCACAGCCATTACACAGCAGCACGACCAGCAGCGCCGACAGCCCGGCTCTGGTTCCGCTCCGTCCTCCCGCTACGCTCCATTTTTCCATCGGATTCTTATTATGGGATATTTTAGGATAAAACCAAGGCGATTTGCACCCCCGGGCCATGCACCCCTTCAATCAATATGCCTTCGATGTCTGCCGTTTTCGATGGCCCGGTGCACCAAATGATATTCGGGTCGTCGCCAAACGCCTGCACCGCATCCATGAGCGTGCGGTGAATCAAGTTGCGCGGCAACACGGCGATATGCACCCACGGCGCAAGCGCGCCGAGCCGCCGCGAGGTCACCGTGTCGTTCAAAATAATAGTGCCTGTTTCCCCGATGCCCCCCGCCGCGCGGGTGATGCCAAAGGCATAATCGTCCACCCGCGTGCGGTCAAATTCTGTTTCGAGCGTAAACTCCGCTCCCAATTGCGGCGCGAGTTGCGCCTTTAAAACCGGATCGCAATACCCGCGCAGCCATCCGCCGTTTTTCAAAAACGCCGCGAGTTGCCCAATGTCCGTCATCACCATCGCATTGGCCAGCTTGATGCGCTCGGCAAAATCGTCAAACGGATCGCGGTGCTCGACCAGTTTTTTCGCCACCGCCAGCTCGGCGTCCCAATCCGGCAGTGCCGCGCGCTCCGGCAAAATGGCGAGGGCCGCGCGCACGCGGTTCATCATGTCATCGCGGGCGTTCATGATTTTCCTTTCTGGGCGGGGCGGTTCTTCATCCATTGGCGGAATTGCCCGCCGCGCCACGGCGGCAGCGTGCGGTAATCTTTCCATTTGCGCAGCGGCCCCGGCATGAGTACCCGCGGCACGTGATTGATGGCGCCGCCCATGGCCATGGCCACTTTCCACGCCGCTGGCTGGCTCGCCAATACCGACCACACACCCAAAGGCGGCGTGCCGGACGAGGGCCCGTGTTCGCTTTTGTTTTTATTGCGCAAACGCAGG
>DATHOB010000267.1:0-3325 GCA_035485355.1 Opitutales bacterium
TCACCGAGCGCAAGCGGGTGGAGATCGAATTGCGCGAAAGCCACGAGCGGTTCCGCGAAATTGCCGAAAATATCAACGAGGTCTTCTGGGTCGTCAGCCCGCACAAAAGCCAGATGCTCTACATCAGCCCGGCTTACGAAAAAGTCTGGGGCCGCACCTGCGCCAGCCTGTACGAATCGCCGGGCAACTGGCTGGAGTCCATCCACCCGGAAGACCGGGTACGGATTGCCGAGGCCGCCCAAGTCAAACAAATCCAAAACACCTACGACGAGGTTTACCGCATCATGCGGCCGAATGGCGAAATGCGCTGGATCCACGATATCGCTTTCCCGCTGCGTAACCCGCAAGGCGAGGTTTACCGCATTCTCGGCGTGGCTGAGGACATAACCGAGCAGAAAAAACTCGAGCAACAATACCGCCAGGCGCAAAAAATGGAGGCCATCGGCACGCTGGCGGGCGGCATTGCGCATGACTTCAACAACATCCTCGCGGCGGTCAACGGTTATGCCGAACTAGCCCGGATGAAGGCCGGCCCCGATCCTCATTTGCGCGAATACCTCGAGGCGATCTCCCATGCCGGCCAGCGCGCTACCGCCTTGGTGCGGCAAATCCTCACTTTCAGCCGCCAGCAGGAACAAGCGGAGCGGCGCTCCGTACAACTGGAGGAAATTGTGGATGAATCACTCAAGCTCCTGCGCGCCACGATTCCGACCACCATCGAGTTTTCCGTCAATTTTGACCCCGGCGTGAGTCCTGTGCTGGCCGATGCCAATCAAATCCACCAAGTCATCATGAACCTCGGCACCAATGCCTGGCATGCCATGCGCGATCATCCCGGCCGCCTTGAGGTCAAGCTCGCCAATATCGAGGTGGATGAAGCTCTGGCGCGCGCTCATCCGCGGTTGCGGCCCGGTTTGTATGTCCGCCTGTCGATGAGTGACACGGGTTGCGGCATAGACGCCGCGACGTTGGAGCGCATTTTTGAGCCGTTTTTCACCACCAAGCCGCAAGGTGAAGGCACCGGCCTGGGCTTATCCGTCGTCCATGGCATCATGGCCAGCCATGACGGTATCGTCACGGTTTACAGTAATCCCGGCCAGGGCACCGTCTTTCATCTTTATTTTCCGGCCCATCACGAATCGGCGGTGTCCGCGGAGGCGGCGAACCTCCCACCCCCGCAAGGCCAAGGCAAACGCGTACTGTATGTGGACGATGAGCAAGCGCTCGCGCTCCTCGGCCAGAAAACCCTTGAGCAACTCGGCTACGAAGTCACCACCACAACCAAAGTTATGGAGGCGCTGGAACTCGTTCGCGCTGACCCGCAACGTTTCGACCTCGTCATCACCGACCAAACCATGCCGGGCATGACCGGGGTCGATCTCGCCGCGCAGTTGCTCAAAATCCGCCCCAATTTGCCCATCATTCTCACCACCGGTTACAGCCCGTATCTGACCGTCGAGCGCGTCCGCGCGATGGGTTTGCGTGATTTGCTGCTCAAGCCGCACACACTTTATACGTTGGGCATGGCCGTGAATCGCGCGTTAAATGAAAAATCGGCGCAATGATTACCGGGTGGAAACACCCATTACGTTTTCGCCCCGGCAGTGTTTTATGTTGTTTTCCGTGAGTGTTGCCGCAATGCGCGGCTGATGCAGCCGTGGAATTATTTTTGTGCGATTTGGCATTTTCGTTCTGTTATAGTGTAGAAACTCATGATCACCGACGGCGCATTGCTGAGAAAATATGCCAGAAGCGGCGATGAGGCGGCTTTTGCGGAAGTCGTCCACCGCCACATGAACATGGTCTATTCCGTGGCGGCGCGCGCGACGAACGGGGACGCGCCAGCGGCGCAGGACGCCGCCCAGAGGGTGTTCGCCGATTTGGCGCGCAAGGCGCCCGTGCTGTGGCGGCATGAGGCGCTGGCGGGCTGGCTGCATACCAGTGCGCGCTTTGCCGCCCGCGATATCTCCAACCAACAACGCCGCCGCCGCCAACGCGAACATGAGGCCAGCGTCATGCACAACATCACTTCCACGCTGGCAGAAAATTGGGACGCCGTGAAGCCGATTCTCGACGAGGCCGTCGGCGAACTCAACGCGCGCGACCGCGACGCCGTCGTATTGCGCTTTTACCAGCAAAAAAGCCATCGCGAGATCGGCGAGGCCCTGGGCCTCTCGGAAAACACGACGCGCATGCGCGTCGAGCGCGCTTTGGAAAAGCTGCGCGAGCACTTTTCCCGCCGGGGCGTCACGACCTCGGGCACGCTGCTCGCCGAGGTGATTGCCGCGCGCGCCGTCGAGGCCGCGCCCGCCGGCCTGGAGTCGAACGCGACGGGCGCGGCGGTGACCGCAGGCGTCGGGAGTAGTGCGTATCCCTTTTTCCTGAAATATCTATTGACTATGAACACCTTCTCTCAAATTGCGGCGCTGGCAGTGGCCGGCGTCTTGATCGCGGTTCCGTTGGTGCACGTGTCGGCCAAGCCGGCACCCGCACTCAAACCCTCGCCGATGGTACTCGCGGCCTCCTCTAACAACGACAATGCCGGATCCGTTAATGCTGGCTCGACCACCCCTCAAATTACGGCGGCCCCGCAAACCACGCCGACGAATTCAGTCGTCTCGTCGGACGTGCCGCCGGCGAGCGTCGGCAATTCGAGCTACGCGCAAGTGCGCGGTGCGACCACATCATCCTTGGCCAGTCCCAAGGTCGTTGCTCCAGGCACGCCATCACAATCTGCGGCCACTCGGAAATTGTTGGCAAGTTCTACCGCAACTGCCTCTTCAACGCCTCGCGCCATGGCAGTACCTCCTGTCAATGTCAGGGTCCACGCCAGCGGCGTTCTTTATGACGGGTATCCGATTGATGTCACTCTAACAGGAGTCGGCCGTATACAGCAATCATTCTATGCCTCGCCAGCCAGTGATATTGTCGGGATGGTGGACAGCGTGCCAGAAACGATTTCAGTGACCGTCACCCAGGGTGAAAATGGCTATCAAGTGACTTTCAACGCGTTAATCCGCCTGCCTGGTTTGGACTCGACGAGCGGCGATTTGACGTACCGCGCAATTCAATGCAACGGCGACAAGCTTATGAATGCGGGGGATAGCGCGGTTGGGGTCATGTCGCAAGGTGACGGCAAGGTCACCTTCACCTTGTCCAATTAGGTGGATTTTCCCCGCATTCTATTCCTATTTCAATTTTCAACTTTAAACATTCTCCAATCATGAAACGCACCTTTAATCATATAGCAATTTTGATTGCATCAGCTTTGGTTGCGCAGGCGCAGAATGATCAAACAGCCACTGCAACTACGTCACTCGCCGTG
>DATHOB010000268.1:0-3086 GCA_035485355.1 Opitutales bacterium
AAATGAAATTAGGGTAATTTTATATGTAAATATAGCGTAAAGTCTGAAAATAAATGGGGTTTCCATTGGATTATTGGGCGGAATGGATTATATTGCTTCATTCTGCCATGTTGGCTGTTGCTGGACGGAGGCGGCGTGCGAGTCATGCGTGCACACCGAGGCAGGAGCTTTATTCACATGCGCCCGCGCACCAAAATTTGTGGCCTGACCCGTCCCGAAGACGCACGCCTGGCGCGGGAGTTGGGTGCGGATTTTTTCGGGGTGATTTTTTTTGAAAAATCTCCGCGCCATGTCCCAGCGAGTGTGCTTCCGCGGATGCTGGCCGCCATTCCCGATGGCAAGCGCGTCGCGGTGGATGTCGCGCCTGCACCCGGCAAATTGAAACAGTACGACACCCTTGGATTCAATTATTTCCAAGTGCATTTCGACCCCAAGGACGTTACTCTGGCCCAGCTCAATGGTTGGAAAAACGAAGTGGGCGCCGAACGCCTCTGGCTCGCGCCCCGGCTGCCATTGGGGGTGGAATTTCCCGCCCAAGCCCTCGAAGTCGCGCAGACGCTTCTGCTCGACACCTACCAAGAGGGTACTTTTGGCGGCACCGGGCGCACGGGCGACTGGTCACATTATCGCTCTCTGGCCGAGTCCCATCCCAAGCATCATTGGGTGTTGTCTGGCGGTTTGCGCCCGGAAAACATCCGTGCGGCTCTGCGGGCTACCGGCGCCAAAATGGTCGATGTGAACAGCGGGGTCGAGAGCGCCCCGGGGGTCAAGGATGCCGTGCTGCTCGATCTGCTCTTCGCCAATCTTTCCAGCGATTAATCGCTTCCAGAAAGGATTTTCCACGCTTTACAAACGTGCGGTAAAGACACAATATCCAAAATATGTATATTGTGATTTGTAAACCCAAGGGCATGTCAGTTGTCAATCAGCTCCGCTATGCGCCCGCGCCATTGCGCGACCGTGTGGTGCGCGAGACGGCGCCAACCCTGCGCGAAATGGCTCCCGGCGAGCGCCCGCAGGAACGCTTGGAATCCCACGGGGCCGGTGCGCTAAGCGATACGGAATTACTCGCCATGCTGTTGCGCAGTGGCAGCGCGGGCATGGATGTGCTCAAGGTCTCCAGTGCGCTGCTGGCGGCAGCCGGTTCGCTTTCGGCGCTGCTCGCGTGGAAGGCGGAGGATTTCCGGCAGGTCAAAGGCATTGGCCGCGTCAAGGCGCTGCAGTTATTGACCGTCATGGAAATCGCTCGCCGGGTGGTGGCGCAGGCGGCCGCGCACGAGACGGTATGCCTCTCTACGCCCCAAGCCATTCACCGGCATTTTCTGCCCTTATTGGCGGGGCTGGAGGTGGAGAAGTTTTGGGTCCTGTGCCTGAATCGCAAATACCGCCTCCTCAAGCGTATCGAAATCACTTCCGGAACGGCCACCAGCAGCCTCGCGCACCCGCGCGAAGTTTTCCGCGAGGCCATCCGCGCGAATGCCAGCGCGATAGTCGTCGTCCACAATCATCCCAGTGGCGACCCGGCGCCAAGCAAGGCGGATGTCGAGGTCACCCGGCAATTGCGCGAGGCGGCGGAGATTGTCTCCATCGATTTGCTGGATCACGTGATCGTTGGCCAATTGGGCGCGGATCCGCAGGGAATTGGCTATTTCTCCTTCCGCAACGCCGGGCTGCTAACCTAAAGGCGATAGGGAAAGTTGGTCAGGCCGGATTTTTCGTCGCTCAACAATTCTGCGAATGATTTTTGCAGCAATGGGCCGGTTTCGAACTGCGCGAGGGATTGGAGGTATTGCTGCAGGAGCGGGTCGGTGGCCTGAAGGGTGTCGTCGCCCTCGGTGTTGCCCAGCATGTCGAGGGCGAGGTGGAATTTCCCTAGCGTCAGCTTGTGCAACGGGCGGCCCGGTTGGTAGCGAACTTCGTGTTCGCCGTCTTTGTTGGGAATTTCCACCACGCTTACAATCTGCAAATCAGTCAAGCGGCCCAAACCTT
This sequence comes from Opitutales bacterium, assembly GCA_035485355.1. Classification (GTDB taxonomy): domain Bacteria; phylum Verrucomicrobiota; class Verrucomicrobiia; order Opitutales; family JABDGR01; genus JABDGR01. The sequence goes on from DATHOB010000268.1 coordinate 1,990, forward strand.
CATTGATCAGCGCCGCGGGCACGCGCAGAATCTGGGCGATTTCCTCGGAGGTGAGTCCCGGCTTGCCGCGCAAAAAGGCCCGGGAAATTTGCAAAAACGCGGCGAGGTTGAGCAGCCGCCGGGTGCGCGGGCTGACTTGGTTCCACAACCGGTCGGCGGTGATGTTATTCGCGTTTTGCACCGCGTAAGTCAGCATTCCGCCAAAGAGCACCATCAGCCAAAACACATAGAGGCCGAACATCAAAATCGGGACAATGCTCACCGTGCTGTAAAAGCTCATTTTGCTCAACACCACGCTGACGTAGAGAAACGAAAGCAGGTTGTTCAAAATCAGGCAGGTAGCCACCACCATGCCGCCCAGCAGCGCCGGGCGCCAGCGCACCTTGGTGTTGGGGATGAAACGGTAGAAGGCCGCGAGCAGCAACGTCAGCATCACAAATGCCAGCACATGGGCTACCCCGGTAAAGCTGCTGACGAAATCCAATTTCCATGCGGCCAGCTTGCTCTTTCCCGCCACGGTGCCAAAGGTGGCCGCCGTGAGCACTGCTGCCGTGGTGAAGGCGGCGAGCACGCCGAGGCTGAACACCGTCCAATACAGCACAATGCGCTTCAAAATATCCCGCCCGCGCCGTACGCCCCAGATGTTGTTAAAATTATTTTCAATGGTGACCATCATCTGGATGCACAGGAAAACCAGGATAGGGAGGCCAAAGATGCCCACTGAGCGGGTATTCGCGCTGGTGACGAAGGCGTTGATCAAATCATCCAACTGAAAGACTTGCGGGCCGGCCGCGGGCTTGGTTGCGGTTGGGGTGGTGGACTCCGCCGAAGTGGTATCATCAGCCGGAACGGAGTTGTCGGCCGAGGCAGGTTGTTCTGTGGCCGTTTCATTTTGGGCGATGACCGCGGAAGGCACAATAAAAGTGGCTACTTCGTGCAGCAACTTGGTGGTGAAGTCCTTGGAATGATTTTGGAGGACAAATGTCGAGAGCATGATCGCCAGCGACACAATTGGCCCGAGCGACATGAGCGACGCGTAGCTCAGCGCTGCGGCCTGGCTGAACATCTTTTTCGTCATCGCCCCGCGCACGGTGATG
>DATHOB010000269.1:0-6839 GCA_035485355.1 Opitutales bacterium
GCCAATGGCGTAACCGGCCACCAAGGCAATCACCACCTTGGGCATGGAGCGAATGAGCTTTTGCAAATCCAACACATTCAGCCGCGGCGTACCGCGTTGGTCCTTGTACCCCGCCAGGCCGCGAATCGACTGGTCGCCACCCGAGCAAAAGGCGTATTTGCCATCCGTGTGCGGCCCCGCGCCGGTGAGCAACACCACGCCAATCGCCGGATCCTCCCGCGCGTCGGTAAATGCGTCGATCATTTCAAACACCGTCTCCGGCCGGAAAGCATTTCGCTTGTGCGGACGGTTGATCGTCACCTTGGCGACGCCGTCGCACTTGTGGTAGAGGATGTCCTCGTAATCGCGGACTTTTTGCCAGTTCATAAAAATGCGTTTCGAATAAAATTTATAGAATTAACAGCATGCCTGTTTCTCCAATATTGTAAATTCTGTTAATTCTGTCGAAAAATTCGCACAGAAATTATAGTTGTTCGCTCAATTCTTTGAACAGCGCGGAGCGAAATGCCGCATCGCGCTTGCGGTCGGTGCGCAATTCAATCAATCGCACTCCGCTCTTGGGCAAGGGTAGCAAGGCGCGCGCAAACTCTTTCCAACTGCGCGGGCCATGGTAATCCAAATTGTGCAGCGCCGCGAATTTTTTGAAATCCACCTTTTGCGGCGTGGCAAAAAACCGCTCGAATGGCGGATCGAATTGCGCCATGGGCAAGTGCTCGAATATCCCGCCCCCGTCGTTGTTGATACATACAATAGTCAGGCTCGCCCCCGGTGGCAGTTCCCGCGCAGCCAGCAGCCCGTTTTGGTCGTGCAGTAAAGCCAGGTCGCCAGTGTACAACACCGTGGGCCGCGCCAGGGCATGCGCCACGCCCAACGCGGTGGACGCCGTGCCATCAATCCCGTTTGCGCCGCGATTGAAGAAGAATTGCGCGCCTCTTCCCGCTTCCCAGAAAAATTCGCAATCGCGCACCGGCATCGAGCTGGCCACAAACACCGGTGTGCCCTCCGGCAATTTATGCGCGAGCAGCCATGCCGCCTTGCCTTCGAACAATGCATTCTGGGCGCTGAATCGCTTGCTTATCGCTTCGGTTGCGGCGCTTTCCAGTTTCCGCCAACGCTTGGCATAGGCTTGGTCGGATTGCGGAGGGTGCGCATCCCAGACCGGCAATTGGGCCACCGGCCCGCGCCAATAATGCACCGGGCGGTGCAGCGGATCCACGTTCTCCGGCCCGTCATGCACAATGAGCACCGGCACGCGCAACTGCCCCAACCACGCGCGCAGCACTTTGCTCGTCGGCAGTGGCCCGAGGTGGATCACCGTGTCTGGCGTCAAATTGGCCAGATGCTTGGTTGAGCGCAGTATCAAATCGTAATGTCCCACCACTTGCCCTTTTAACCCCGGCGCATGCCGCAGCGGGCTGAGCGCATCCGCCAATACCGGCCAACCGCGCCGCTTCGCCCATGCCACCGCCGCTTTGACGTAGGCCGTGCGTTCCGCAGGTTGGGCGGGGCCGGCGATAACTACTCCATTGCGAGCAGACAAAACTTCCTTAATTCCGGCGGGGACACGCCCGTTGGGCATTTTAAATACTGCTGAGTCAGCGGTGTTCTCTCCCAAAATATTTTCCAAATCCACCCGCGCGGGCGCGGCGAATCCGGCCTGGGCCGTCGGCGCCAGCGGTTCGCGGAACGGAAAATTCACCTGCACCGGCCCGGGCCAGGGGCCTTGCGCCCGCTCCCACGCATGCACCATCGTCTCCCGCAAATAGCGCAAAAGCTCCACGCGATTTTCTGGCAGCGCCATCTCATGCTGCCAGCGCGGGTAGTTACCGTATATTTTCGTCTGATCAATCGCCTGCCCGGCGTGGCAATCGCGCAATTCTGGCGGCCGGTCAGCGGTGAGCACCAAAAGGGGCACTGCGCTCATACTCGCTTCAATTACTGCGGGAAAGAAGTTCGCCGCCGCCGTGCCGGAGGTGCATACCACCGCCACCGGCCGACCCGAGGCCCGCGCCAACCCCAGCGCGTAAAACGCTGCGGAGCGTTCATCGAGCACAGAAACCGCCGTTATCCCGGCCGTCCGCGTCAGCCCCCAAACCAACGGGCCCGAACGCGACCCCGGGGCCATGACCACATGCCGCAACCCGCAGCGCGACAACGCGCCGGCGGCAATCTCCCCCCATAGGCAGTTGACATTGGGAATGGATGAGGTGGTTGGCATGGGGCGGGCCAGATTTACTGCATTTATACCCGACTATGCAAAAGGATTCAGCGCGGAGGGCCATGACCATTTACCTATCGAAATCGTGACCTCAGGGACTATTCGCCGCCAAGCAACTTTGGTAAACTCGCCCCCACCTAACAAACCGGCGCAAGCCGTTCGCCTCAAATTAATAACACGATTCCTCCCTATCTTAAAAAATTCCAATTCCATGAAAAAAAATCTCCTATTGGCCGTACTCGTCGTCTGCGCACTTGTCGCCTGGATGAGTTACGCCAACAAATCTTCAACTTCAGCATCAGTCGCATCTCCCGTTAAAACTATCGCAGTCAATGCCGGGACGATCTCCGCGGCCAATGCCACTGGCAAACCCAGCGAACCAAAATCAACTTCGTCGTTAATTGTCATCACACCTAACGACGACCCCGTCGCCTCCGAGGAACTTGATGCCATACGAATCACCGTATCCCCCACAACCACTTTCGACGAAAAACTGTCCACTTGGAATAAATTGCGCGATGCGGGACAACTTGACCAAGCCATCGTCGAACTGGAAAAAATTGCCGCCGCCAATCCCACCACTCCCGAACTCTTCGTTGCGCTCGGCCATGCCTATATGGTCAAATCGGGAACTGTGTCGGACATCGCCCAAGTAGGCGCGTTAGGCATGAAAATCGACCAGGCTTTTACCACCGCGCTAAAATTGGATCCCGCAAATTGGGAAGCACAATACAGCAAAGGCGTCTCGCTAACCTATTATCCGGCGTTCATGAATAAGCAGAAAGATATTATTGAAACATTTTCCAATCTCATCCAACAGCAGGAACAATCGCCGCCCCAGCCTGAATTCGCCAATACCTACCTGCGCCTCGGCGACGAATATCAAAAAGAAGGCAATACCGATTTCGCCGCAAAAACCTGGCAACAGGGTGCGCAATTATTCCCAGACAACGCCAATCTTCGGCAAAGAACCACCCGAGTTCCCGCGCCCCAACCGTAAAACAGCACCCTAATTACTAAAGCATGCTTTTGCAGCCATATAAGGGCCACCCGAACTTTAAACCAAACCATTATGCATCCCCCGCAAAAATCCTTTTTCAGCAATCCGAGATGCGTCCATCTGCCATTTGATATTGTGATTATGGGTTGGCTGGGCGGGTCGCTCTGGTTTATCTGGGGCCCAAACTCCGGCATAACTTGGGACGCTGTTTCAACTTTCGGGTTTGTTGCCGCTGCCACGCAGCTCGTTCTCTACGCCTTGCGCTTCTTCTCTCTTATGCGCGGGTGGCGGCCATCGATAGCGTCCGATATAATATTTTTTATTATAAATTTGGCCATCTGCCTCCTTCAGATTCATTTTAACCTGGGCTATTATTGGTGGGTTTTTCTGATTTTTTTGGGTTTGATGTTTGCCGTTTTGCCAAAGCGCATTTCCCTTATTTTGGGGGTGGTGAGCACCGTCCTCTTCATGCCCGGTGCGGCGGGTTGGAGCCAATGGGGCTCCTTGGGGTTTTCCTACTGGTTCGATCAGCTTTGCCGCGTGGCTTTTCCCTGGGCGCTGGGACTGTTGATACACCAACTCATCGAAACCAATCAGGAACGCGCTCAACTCATCGCAGAATTACAAACGGCCAAGGACACGCTGGAAACAACCCACGATAGGGAGGTAGAATTGGCCACGTTGCGCGAACGCGAACGCCTGGCCCGAGACTTTCACGACACCCTCGGCCATCAGCTGGTCACGCTCACGGTCCAATTGGAGGCCACCCGTCGCTTGCTCTCCGTGGATCCACCTCAGGCCGCGGCTTCGCTCGAGGAGCTGCAAAAACTCTCTCGCGCCAGCATGGACGAATTGCGTCGCTCGCTCGACAACTTGCGCGCATCCGGCCTTGGCCAACGCCCACTGATTGTGGCGTTGCAAACCCTCTGCGCCGATGCCGGCCAGCGTTTCAAAATAGCGGTGGAGTGCACATTACCACCCAACACCGACGCCTTCCCGCCAACCGTGGCCGAAGTTCTATGGCGCGTGGCGCAGGAGGGATTGAGCAATATTGGCCAGCATTCGCAAGCCCAGCAGGTGCGCGTCAACTTGAGCCTGCTTCCCCGGGCTGTCCGGCTCGTCATTGCGGACAACGGTGTCGGTTTGCCCGCCGGTGCGGAGGGAAAACCCGGGCATTACGGTTTGCGCGGTTTGCGCGAACGCGTCGAGGGCCTCGGCGGAACATTTTCGCTTGCCACCCCGCCAGGCGGAGGCACCGTCATGGAAGCCCGTTTGCCCATTATTACCTGATGAAACCTCTGCGCATACTGCTGGCCGAAGATCAAACGCTCATGCGACAGGGGCTGAAAACCATCCTCGAGATCGAGCCGGAATTCCGGGTTGCTGGTGAAGCCGAAGACGGAGACACCGCCATCAAGTTGGCCCTGCGTCTGCGGCCCGATATCATCCTCATGGATGTGCAGATGCCCAAATTCAACGGCGTGGAAGCCACTGCCGCAATTTGTCGTGAATGGCCCGAGGCCAAAATCATCATCCTGACGACCTTCGACCGCGATGATTACGTATTCCAAGGCGTGCGCGCCGGGGCCAGGGGTTATTTGCTAAAAGACGTGCCTGCGGCCCAATTGCTCGAAACAATACGTCTGGTGATTGCTGGCGAAACCTTCATTCAACCGCAAATTGCTTCTCGCGCCCTTCGCACCGCGCTGCATTCACCCGGCGAGCTCACTGAACCGCTCTCGGAGCGCGAACGCGAAATCCTCGTATTGCTCGCCCAAGGGGTGCCCAATAAAGAAATTGCCGGAAAATTGCACATCGCCGAAGGCACCGTCAAAAACCACGTTACCAATATTTTGGCCAAGTTACAGGTACAGAATCGCACCCAAGCCGCCGATATAGCCCGAAAACGCGGTTTAATTTGATCCGGTTGCGCCTCCGCCCTACCCCTTTTTTCCTTGCCATACCCCCCGGAAACCGGTTTGTTCACCCTTTTCCTATAACGCTCCCACCCTCAACAGCATCCTATCATGTCCCGCATCTGTTCCGTCACTGGCAAAGGTCCTACCAAAGGCAGCATTGTCCACCGTCGTGGTGTGGCTAAAAAAGCCGGCGGCATCGGCACGCACGTCACCAAGCGTACCCGCCGCGCCTTCCGCCCCAATTTGCAGCGCGTCCGCGTCAAGCTCCCCAGCGGCCAAATCAAGCGCGTTTGGGTCTCTGTCAAGTCCCTCAAAGCCGGACTCGTCACTAAAGTTTAAGTCCCAACGGGTTGTTAATGTTTATTTAGCGGTTTGCCATCCCCCGCATTGCCGCATTTCTGCTTGCGCATTAATTCAAACAATCGTTTGATTTGACTTTGACAACCAACGTTGCTTGTAATAGTCAAACGCTCTCGGTATTTCCATTCCCAGCGCTCCCTGCCCGCCACATCGCCCATTCCTATTTTCGCCACTACTATGAACGCTTTTCGATCCTTTATTTCCGTTGCCGGTTCGCAGACCAGCGCGTTGCCGTTGCTCGCCGCCATGTGCTTGTTTTCCGCGTGCGACAAGCCCAAGCCCGTCACCCTCACCTTGCCCGTCCTGCCCCCCCGCACGGTTTCCGCCGCCACCGTCACCACCCGTGATGTCCCCCAGTTCCTCGAGGCTCAGGGCCAAACCACCGCTTTTCAGTCGGTCATGGTCGTATCCCAGGTGGATGGCGAAATTATCGACCTGCCCTTCCAACAAGGCGCCATGGTCAAAAAAGGCGATAAAATCGCCCAGATTTTCCCCGACCTCTTCGATGCCGCGGTCAAAAAGGCCGAAGGCCAGGTCGCTTCGGACACTGCCAACCTGAAACTCGCCCAAGATACAGCCGATCGAAACAAGCTGCTGCTCCCCGACAAACAGATTTCCGAGCAACAATACGACACATTTGTCGCCCAAGTCGAAGCCCTCAAGGGCCAGTTGGAAGTCGATCAGGCTCTCTTAAAAACGGCCCAAATTAATCTCGACTATACCAACATAACCGCCCCCATCGACGGCATGGTTGGCACTTACCGCATTAATGCTGGCAATGTCATCAAAGCCAATGACCTGCCCATCACTACCATCCAAACGATGAGCCCGATCTACGTGGACTTTTCCATTTCGGAGTCGGATTTCCCCTTGGTGCGCAAGTTTTTTGATACCAACGGCGGCACACTTAAGGTTCACGTAACCAGTCTCTCCGACAGCAAAGCGCAACAGGATGGCAAGTTGACCATCTTGGGCAATGCCGTCGCTGCGCCGACCGGCACCGTCTCACTGCGCGCCACGTTGCCCAATGACAACCGGCTCTTTTGGCCCAACCAACCCGTCGATGTGCGCATCCTCCTCGACACGCTGAAGGACTCCGTGGTCGTGCCCGAATCCGCAGTATTGATGAGCCAGCAAGGCGAATTTGTGTTTGTGGCCGACGCTGCGGCCAAATCGGGTGATATGCCCACCGCGGAAATGCGCGTTGTCCAAACCGGGCAAACCCAAGATGACGGAATGAAGGTCATCACCTCCGGATTGAAACCCGGTGAACAAGTCGTGGTGGTTGGCCAAGTGTTCCTCGCCCCCACCATGCCTTTGATCATCAGCGAGCTGGATGGCA
>DATHOB010000270.1:0-20623 GCA_035485355.1 Opitutales bacterium
CGAATTGCAACAACAGGCCAAGGCGGCGAAAATTGCCAACGTCACTTTCGTCACCATCACCATCGATCCTACCAATGACAATCCCGGAGCGCTCCGCCAATATGCCAACGACTACGGACTGGATTTGAGCAATTACCAACTCCTCACCGGCCCGCTGGATGAAATGGCGGAAGTGCAACACCAATTCGGCATTCTCACGCGCGAGGACAACGGCCAGTTGGTGCACACTTTGGCGTTGCTCATTGTCAGCCCCGAAGGCCGCATTGTATTCCGCAAGGACAGTGACCTGTGGTTGGTGTCGGAAGTTTTGGATCGCATCAAACCGCCGGCGCCACCCGCCGCCATGGATAAACCCCAAGCCGGTTGAAGTATTTTTATGCGCGTCGGAATTCAAATTTTTTTGCTGACCGCCGGGTTCGCAGGTGCCTACGCGGGCCTGCGCCATATCCCCGCGAGCAATTGCAATTTCCTCCACTATGAACAAACCGTGGTCTCGGGGGATGGCATGACGTATTGCGGTTCCGGTGCGGCTTATTTCGTGGATTTGCAGAAATTGCCCTTCCCCGTTTCGGTGACGCTGACGGCGGATAATCCGCCCACAATGGGCGTCGAATCGCATTATACTTTGCAGCTCGTGCCCAACGGAGATAAGCAATCGCCGTTCCGCCCCTCGGAATTGGCCGTTGCGCAGACGCGCAAGCTGCACCTGCTCATTGTCGACGCGAGTTTGGAAGATTACCAACACATCCATCCCGAGCCCGTGGGTGACTCAGGCGACTGGACGTTTTCCTTCACCCCCAAGCGGCCCGGCCCGTATCATGTCTATGCGCAATTCATCCCGGCGATTTCGATGCGCGAGATGATTGGCGAAACCACCATCACCGTGCCCGGCTCGCCCGCGCCCGCCGTAAACCGCGGTCTCACGCCGTTCACCGATGGCGACTATACTTTCAAATTAAGCACTCCCTCTGGCGATACCCTTCCGGTTGGCACGGACGCGACACTGACCCTCACGGTGCAACGCAAGGACGGCGGGAAAGTGCAGTTGCAACCCGTGATGGACACACTTGCGCACCTGGTCGCGTTTGACCCATCGCGCGATGGCGTCGCCCACCTGCACCCCACACTTACCGGTGAGGAAACCAACCCGACCCAGCCCGCCGTCTCCTTCGTCATCAATTTCACCGACCCCGGCCATTACCGCATCTGGGGCCAAGTCGCCCTCGACGGCCAGGAACGTTTTGTGCCGTTTGATGTCACAGTGAAATAAAGCAATCTCCTTTTACCCTGCGCGCGCATTTCTCGACCAGCGGGGTTCAGGCACGGGCAGGGGCGCGGGCTCGACAATGATGCCGCAGACTGCCGGGTGCTGGCGCAGCGCGCGGTAGGCGGGCAAATCAAGTGTGAGCTTCGAGGATGGCGGCAATTCCAATTCCAGCACACTATCCGCATCCTGTTTAAAAGCGATGAGCGGGGTCGTGCCGCCGGGATGGTCGCGGATTTGCGTGATGAGCAGGCGCAGAAATTCCTCCGCGCGTGGTTCAGGCTTGAGCACCCATTGCACACTGCGCAACAAGTTCGGCACGCGCGCTTCGATGGCGAGGATTTCGTTCGCTGTCAGCCGGTTTTCATTGCGGAAATCATCGTGCCGCACCTCGCCGTGGATCAGGATGACCATGCCGTCCACCAGCAGGCTTTGGTGCTTCTCATACGCTTCGGAGAAAATATTGACCGGAAAATTTCCGCGCTTCGTCGTCAACGTGAACGACGCCCAGGGCCGGTTGTCGCGCTTCGAAATGCGTTTGACGACCGCAGTGGCGACGCCGCAGAGACGGAAGGGGGTGCGGTCTTTCGTCGTGGAAAGCGTGGCTTCGGAAATCGTGTCGAGAAATTCATCAAGTCCGGCGAGCGCGTTGAGTGGGTGCCCGGAGGTGTAGAAGCCCAAAAGCTCACGCTCGGACTTCAACCGGTCGGCCAGTGTCATCACCGGCCCTTGGGTATTGATGCGCACTCCGTTGGAAGAACCGGCCTTGCCGTTTCCTCCGGTTGCGGGAGCATCAAAGAGCGAACCTTGCCCGGCGGCGCGGTCTTTTTGGTGCGAGGCCGCTTCCGACATAAACGCATCCAACGAATCAAACAAATGCTGCCGGTCGGTCTTGGTGTAATCAAACGCGCCCGTGCGAATCAGGCATTCGAGCACGCGCTTGTTCACGGCCCGGCTGTCCACCCGGCGGATGAAATCGGCAAAATCGGCATAGGGGCCGTTGGCGTCGCGCTCTTCCAATATTTTTTTGGCGGCGATATCGCCCACGCCCTTGATCGCGCCCAAACCAAACCGAATCGAGCCCGGCGCGGCGGAGTTTGCCTCTGGAGAAAAGTCGGGCAGGGGAGTGAAGTTTTCGCGCGACTGGTTCACATCGGGCCCCAGCACCGCAATGCCGAGGCTTCCGGCCTCGGCGATGAAATGCGCCACCTTGTCGGCATCGCCAAGTTCGTTCGACAACAATGCGGCCATGAACTCGACCGGGTAGTTCGCCTTGAGATACGCGGTGCGAAAACTGAGAATCGCATACGCGGCGGAATGTGATTTGTTGAAGCCGTATTGCGCAAATTTTTCCAGAATGGCGAAAATATCCTCGGCCTGTTTCTGCGTCATCTTATTGGTTTTCGCCGCACCGGCCACAAACACCGCCTTCTGTTTCGCCATCTCGGCCGCGTCCTTTTTGCCCATGGCGCGCCGCAAAATATCCGCGCCGCCGAGCGAGTAGCCCGCGATGCGCCGCGCGGCTTCCATCACCTGCTCCTGGTAAACCATGACGCCGTAGGTATCGCGGCAAATCTCCTCCAGCAAGGGGTGTGGATATTTAATGGAGCTCGGGTCGTTCTTGCCCTTCACGTAGTCGGGAATGAACTCCATCGGGCCCGGTCGGTAAAGGGCGATGAGCGCGATGATCTCGTCAATGTTTGAAATAGAAAACTGACGGCACAGATTCTGCATTCCGCCAGATTCCAGTTGGAACACCCCCACTGTGCGGGCGTCGTTCAAAAGCTCAAACGTGCGCTTGTCCTCAAAGGGTGCAAGTTCGACATCGAAGTCCGGCGTTTTCCGGGTGCGCCGCACATTGTCCTGCGCATCGGCGATGACAGTCAGCGTTTTTAACCCGAGAAAGTCCATCTTCAACAGGCCGAGTTTTTCCACCGGGTCCTTCGGATACTGCGTCGTGAGCACGCCTTCTTGCAACGTCACGGGAATCAATTCCGTTAACGGCCGGTCGGCGATGATGATGCCTGCGGCGTGCGTGCCCGAGTTGCGCGCCATCCCCTCGATGACTTTGCCGTGCTCGATGATTTTGCGGGCCACGGGATTAATTTTCACCTCGTTGGCCAGTTCGCTGGATTTTTCCAACGCCTGGTCGAGCGTGATGTTCAAATCATCCGGCACCATTTTGGCGATGCGGTCGGCCTCGGCGTATTCAATGCTGTTCACCCGGGCCAGATCGCGCACAATCATCTTTGCGCCAAAAGTGCCGAAAGTGATGATGTTCGCCACGCAATCCTGGCCATATTTCTGGCGCACGTATTCGATGACCTCGCCGCGCCGCCGCATGCAGAAGTCGATGTCGAAATCCGGCGGCGAGATGCGCTCGGGGTTCAAAAACCGCTCGAAGAGCAAACCGAAACGCAACGGGTCGATGTCCGTTATTTTCAGCAAATACGCGACGAGACAGCCCGCACCCGAACCACGCCCCGGCCCAACGGGGATGTGCTGCCGTCGGGCCCAGTCAATAAAATCCCAGACGATTAAAAAATAATCCACGAATCCGGTTTTCTCGATGACACTGATTTCAAAATTGATACGATCGAGCAATTCGGCGCCAAAGCCCGGCGCGCGACCCGGTAGGGCGGCATCCGGATTTTTGCCATCCACGCCGTAGCGTGATTGCGCGCCAGCCAGGCACAATTCCCGCAGGTATTCCGTATTCTTGGCAAACCGCGGCTTTAACTCGATCGGCAATTGATACACCGGATAATTGAGTTTGCCGAAGGGCAGCTTCACGTCGCACATTTCCGCAATGAGCATCGGCTGGAGCACACTCGCCGGAACTTCGGCGAAGAGCTTGTCCATCTCCGCGCGCGATTTGAGGTAGAACTCGCGCGTATCGAAACGCATCCGGTCAGTGTCGGCGATTTTCGCGCCCGTCTGGATGCACAGCAAGGCGTCGTGCGGCGCCCAGTCTCCGGCATTGACGTAGTGCACGTCATTGGTGGCGACCGTCGGCAGGTTGAATTCCTTGGCCAGACGCAGCAGACCCGGCAAAATTTTCCGCTGCTCAGCGATGCCATGGTCTTGCAACTCGATGAAAAAATGGTCGCGCCCGAAAATATCCACCAGTTTGCCGCAGGCGGCCCGCGCATCGGCCTCGCGGTCTTCCATCAGCATTTTGGGGATCCACGAAGCCAGGCACCCGCTGAAGCCGATGAGCCCCTTGGCGTGGCGCGCAAGCATATCGAGGTCGGTGCGCGGGCGGTAATGGAAGCCCTGCGTGTGCGCGTCGCTGACGAGCTTGGTCAGGTTTTGGTACCCGGCAAAATCGCGCGCGATAAGGCCGAGGTGGAAAACCTGGTGTTTTCCGCGTTCCGGCTTTTCCGTGCGGGCGTGGTCGGTGACGAGGTAGGCTTCGCAGCCGATGATCGGCTTGAGATTGTGCTTTTTGGCCTCCAGCATGAATTCCACCACACCGAAGAGATTGCCGTGGTCGGTGATGGCGACTGCCGGATGGCCCAATTCTTTGGCCCGTGCGCACAGCACGTCTATCCGGCTACAGCCATCCAGCAGGCTGAAGTCAGTATGGACGTGAAGGTGGACGAAAGTATTGTCGGCGCCGGCCATTGGGTTAACTTGGCTCCATGATGCCGCAGTGCAAGAAAATCCGCAACATCGGGATTAAGAAAATAATAATTCCCGCCGCAGTGGCGCACTTTGCCTCCGCTTAACCTTGACGTGGAAGCAAATAACTTTTCTCCTTAACCTTCGGAAACTTCTTAAAACGATGGACACCATCATCCAGGGCGCCGGAGGCTTCATTTATCCGCTCGCGCTGTTCTCCATCCTCACGATGTATGTCATCATCGAGCGGGCATTTGCGCTGCGCACCAAGAACGTGATCCCGCCCGAAATGACCGACGCCTTCATCTCGGGTGATATCGTGAACCACCAGGGCGATATGAAGTCCGTTGCCGGGCGCATTGTTTATTTTTTCCGCCACACCAATCCCGACTCCGATGCGCTGAAAGCCTTCGCCCGGCTCGAAATTATCCGGCTGGAACGCGGGCTATTCATTCTGGAAATTGTCATCTCGGGTGCACCGCTGCTGGGCCTGCTCGGCACCATCACTGGTCTGGCGGAGGCCTTTTCCGCGCAATTGGCGAAAACGGGCATGCCCGATAAGGAACACTTTGTGCAGGGCATCGCCCTCGCCTTGACCACCACCATGGTCGGCCTCTGTATTGCCATCCCCGCGCTCATTGCCAACAGTTATTTTCACCGCCGGGTCGAATTATTGGCCACCAAACTCGAAGTCGGAGTCGAACGGCTTATTGACCTCTCCAAGCGCCGGTAAACCTGCTGGAGGATTCCCCATGGCACTCTACGCCCGCCGCCGCCGTCCGTCACCCACCGTCAACATTGTGCCACTGGTGGACGTACTTGTTGTGCTGATTTTCTTCTTCCTCATGGTCATGCAGTTTGATGACACGCCATCGCTAGACATCACCCCGCCGAAAATGGACACCGCTGGCACCGCTGACGCCGGGCAGCGCTTCATCGTCTCCATTGACAAGACCGGCAAATATTTCATCAACCAGACCCCCGTCACCCCGGAGCAGTTGACCACGCAACTGAAAGAAGCCGCAGACAAGCAAGGCGCGAGCCTCAATATCCTAATCTATGCAGACCAGGACACGCCGTTAAAAGATGTCACCTTCGTCATGGACGCCGGTCGCAAACTCAAGCTCGACAAGATTCGATTGCAGACGCGGTAATTGCTTGGTGTTTCACGTATGGGAGGGCATGTCCAATGAGTAAAATTTGATTTCCGTAAATTCAGTTTATGTTCATGCTCTCGTAAATACCCCGCCATGAACCCCGCTCCACAATCCCCCTTCCAAGTCAATTCCCGCCGCAGTTTTTTGAAACAAACCGCTGTCGCCACCACCGCTGCTGCGGGAGCGCGGTATTTGAAATTGGCGGGAGCATCCGCACCCACGGTAGTCGCCAATGCCGCCATCGCGGCCGTTGATTCTGCTTCGGGTTCATGGTATCGCCGCACTTCGCGTTGGATGCAGACCAACATCGCCGAACTGGATGTCACGCGCTACGACATCCCGTGGTGGCGCGAGCAATGGAAACGCACTTTCACCCAGGGCATCGTCGTCAACGCGGGCGGCATTGTCGCGTTTTACCCGACGCAGATTTCCTTTCACCGCCGGGCGCAATTCCTCGGCGACGCCGATTTGTATGGCGACTTGTCCAAGGCCGCCCATGCCGATGGCATTGTCGTGTTTGCGCGCATGGACTCCAATGGCGCGGGAGACGACGCCTACCAGGCCCATCCCGATTGGTTTGCGGTCAACGCCGCCGGGCGGGTTTACCGCGACCGCGACTTGAACGTGCCCTGCATCAACGGCCCCTATTACCGCGAGCACATCCCGGCCATCTTGCGCGAGATTGCCGAAAAATATAAGCCCGAAGGATTCACCGACAACAGTTGGAGCGGCCTGCCGCGCGCGAGCATTTGCTACTGCGACAATTGCGCCAAAAAATTTCAAACCGAACGCGGACTGGATTTGCCGCGCACGGCCGATTGGAACACCCCTAATTACCGCGCCTGGATTGAATGGGGCTACCAGTGCCGCCTCGAAATCTGGGATTTGTACAATCAAGTGACGCGCGCGACGGGCGGGCCGGACTGCATCTGGGTCGGCATGAATGGGGGGAACATCACTGGAGCCTCGGGCGACTTTCGCGACTATCGCGAGATCTGCCGTCGGGCAGAAATCCTGATGCTCGACAACCAGCGCCGCGCCGACAACACCGGCTTCCAGGCCAACGCCATCGGTGGTCGCCTCGTCCACGGCATGTTGGGGTGGGACAAACTTGCGCCGGAGAGCATGGCCATGTACCAGACCGCGGGCGCGACGTTCCGGCTTTCCACCAAGCCCGAGCCAGAAGTGCGGCTGTGGGCGTTCGAAGGTTTCGCCACCGGGATTCATCCGTGGTGGCACTATGTCAACGCCTATCAGGAAGACCGCCGCATGTACGACACCCCGCTCGCCATGGCGCAGTGGCAGGTGAAGAACGCGGAATATTTGGTCAATCGCGAGCCGGTGGCCACTGTCGGCATCGTGTATTCGCAGCGCAATAACGACTTTTTTGGCCGCGAGAGCGCCGAAGGCCAGGTCAACCTGCCGCAGCGTGGATTCACCGAGGCGCTGCTGCACGCGCGCATTCCCTACCTCATGGTCAATGCCGATGATATCGCGCGTGACATTGCGAGTTTGAAACTATTGATTTTGCCCAACCTTGGCACGATGTCCGATTCGCAAATCGCCGCGGTGCGCGCCTTCGTGCAGAAGGGCGGGGGATTAGTCGTCAGCGGCGTGACCAGCCTTTGCGACCAATGGGGCGATCCACGCGCGGATTTCGCGCTGGCGGATTTATTGGGAGTCAGCCTGCCCGCAAACCATACTTGGCGCAATGAGGCCGCACGCGTTCGCGCGGCTGCCGAGAATACACAGACCTATTTGCGTCTGATTCCAGAAATGCGCGCGAAGGTGGACGGCCCTCATCCCGCCGGAGAACCGCCCGCCACCGGCACCCGCCACGAAGTGCTGCAAGGTTTTGAGAAAACGGATATCCTGCCTTTCGGCGGCACGCTTACCGACCTGACGGTCGCGCCTTCCGCAAAAGTATTGCTCACCTTCGTCCCGCCCCGTCCGGCCATGCCGCCGGAAGCCGTGTGGCTGCAGGAAGACCACACGACTATTCCCGGTCTCGTGTTAAATGAACGCGCGGGCTATGGACGCGTCGCGTATCTTGCCGCCGACCTCGACCGCCGTTTTGCCCGCGATAATCTGCCCGACTACGGCAATTTGCTGCGGAACTTGATGCACTGGGCCGCAAATTCCGATATGCCGCTGCAAGTCACCGGCCCGGGGCTGATAGACAGCAACCTGTATCGCCAGCCCGGTCGCGCCATTGTCCATCTGGTAAACCTGACCAATGCCAACACCTGGCGCGGCCCTGCGGAGGAAATCATTCCCGTCGGCCCGTTGAAAATTTCCGTGAAATTGCCCGACGGCGTGAGTGGAAAATCCCTGCGCTTGCTGGTTTCCGGCCAAAAGCCCACGCTTTCCGTGGCCAGCGGCTGGGCAAACTTCGAGTTGTCTTCGATCCTCGACCACGAAGTCGCCGTGCTGGAATAACTCCCACAATCTCAACTAACTGAATTCAGTTTTCAAATCAGGACTGATTCCCTGAAACGTAAAACGGCTCGAAGGTGGCAAATGCCAGCGGGTAGGTGCCGTTATTCACGTAGGGTTGGGTGGCGCTTCCTCCATTGGTCGTAACCTGCAAATCAATCGTCACCAGATTTTTGATTTTATCAATCGTGATGGTGCCCGCGGCAATTGCGCCGGATCCCATGTCCTGCTTGATAGTGTAGGTTGGCCCGTCGCCTTGCACAATAAACGAGCAAATCACCTTGTATGCATTGCGTTTGTCGCCCCCTTGGGTGACCGTTACCGGCCCATGCCCTTGTTCCAATAATAGTTGAAATTTGTCTTTGGCAATTCGCACTTCAGCATAAACCGGATCCGGGACGGTCGTAGAATCAACCTTACCACCGCACCCGGTGAGCAAAAAGAGAATTGCCATTGCCAAACCCAAATACGGCTTCGTCTTCATGTTGGAATTGATTGGCTAGAAGTGGCTGCGACCAACTCCATTTTTTGAATAAAACATCCACCCAATCCACCTATCTTACGCGCGACCCAGGTAGCTGCCATCTTCCGTGCCGACCTTGATGACGTCGCCCGTCTTGATAAATAACGGCACACGCACCGTCATGCCCGTCTCAACGGTGCAGGACTTTTGCACGTTGCCGGAAGTGTCACCCCGGATGCCTTCGGGAGCGTCGGTGACTTTCATGGTGACGGAGGCGCCGAGGTTGACCGTCAGCGGCCGGCCTTCGACAAAAAGCACATCATAGGCTTGGCTGGGCACGAGGTAATTGAGCGCATCACCCAAAATTTCCTTGTTGAGGGAAACCTCCTCAAACGTTTCCGGATCCATGAAGGTGTAGGCGTCACCATCGGCATAAGAGTATTCCAGTTTGCGCACGTCCGTCGAAAGAATGTCGTAGGACTCACCCACATTCACGCGCAAGGGAGTGACCTTGTTGGTGCGGATGTTGCGCAACGTCATCTGACAAAACGATCGCATGTTCGGCGGTGTGCGGATGGCGTGGTCAACAACGAGGCAGGGCTCGCCGTTGTAGCTGATGACGTTCTTCTTGCGGATGTGGGCGACGACGGGCATGGCGGATAAAGTTGGAGGTGGAATTGACCCGTAAGCCAAAGGGTGGGGGTGGCAATCGGATTCCGGAAGTGCCGTTTGGCTTGGGGAGAAACGGTCTATGCTGCCAAATCAGCTAATTTTGTCAACGACGAAGCGGCCCACTTTCCAAGGTTGTTCCGGGCCGGAATGTGGTTTGGGTTAAAGAGAAGCTTGTGTGCTCCCTCGGTAAAACTTGGGTTGCCCTGTGTCTGACCGGAGTTTATATTCAGCATGCGATGCGCGATTTTATTATACAGCATCTTAGCCATGTTGTGGCCTTGCTGACCATCTTGTCCAGACTGGCTGATATTGGAACGACTTATCTGGTCACACCCAAACTGGCATTGGAAGCCAACAGCATTGTGCGCCGATTGGGGTGGAAATACGCGATGGTGACCGTTCTTGCCGGGCTGGTGCCTTATTTCTCTATCGCTATTGGCATTGTGATTTTGAGCGCCTCTTTCTTTGTCGCCTCATCCAATGCGGGAAGAATCCTGACAGCGAAGGCACTTGGGGAAGATGAACTTGTCCGACTGCATCAGCGAATCATTCTTGCGGCTCCACCAAGGCTGGGGTGGCTATATTTCATAATGCCGGCTTTTCTCTTTTCAATACCTGGCTGGGTGTTGCTATTTTTCTACCCTAATCCCGAGGAATGGGCCTTTTATTTTGCGGAGGGAATCATCGTCTATGCCTTTGCGATAGCCTTTTGGAGTGCAGTTCGCTATCGCCGTATCCGCAAGGATAGTAATCCGACCGCGCCCCCTATCTCCTCGCCATGAATTTTACCAGCGTCGATAAAGCCAATGCACGACCGCGCGGTCTGCGCGTCGGCCTGACCGGCGGCATGGGCTGCGGCAAAAGCACCGCGGCGCGGATGTTCCGCGAGCTGGGTTTTGGCGTCCTCGAAAGCGATGCACTCGTGCGCGAGTTGTGGGAGACCGATACGGAAGTGCAGCAAGCGGTGGTAACCAGATGGGGAAGCGGCATATTAGAAGAGAAGGGCGGGGGCCAAGGAGCAGAAAATTTGGCACTCCACACTTCACCCTCCACACTTCACCCTTCACACTTTTCCATCTCCCGCCGCAAAATCGCGGAAATCGTTTTCGCCAATTCTCCGGAACTCGACTGGCTCGAAAATTTGCTTCACCCCCGTGTGCGCGCCCGTTGGCAGGCCACTATCGCCGCCGAACCCGCCCGGGATTGGGTGGTGGAAATCCCGCTGCTCTTTGAAAAAAGCCTTGCCTCCGGGTTCGATTTTGCCCTTTGTATAGCGTCAAGCCCCGCGCTTCAGGCCCAACGCCTCGCAGCCCGGGGGCTGTCTCCGGCCGAGATTTCCGCGCGGCAAATTCGTCAGTGGCCGTTGCGGGACAAAATCGAGCGGGCCGACTTGGTGGCGTTTAACGATGGTTCGGAAGATTTTTTACGCCGCCAGATTGTTCATCTAGCCCATTGGCTACGCCATCACGCGAAACATCAATAAACCTCCCCATTCCCCATTTGCCTGCGCGGCAATTTTTTCCCACGTTGCTTGATCCCATTTGATTATCAACCGCATTCCTCCCTTTCGTCGGGAGCCTGACTTTGCCTTATTTTTCGCGCCGTGCGTTACGCCGGCCTTTTATTATTTTTCCAACCTATGAGTGACTCGGATGCCCGTTCCACCGATTCCGCGACCAAGCGCCGCGGACGCCGGCCCAAACCCGCCAGTTTAAGCAAACCTTCGCCGTCCACGGCGGAGGATTCAGATTCTTCATCCGCCTCGCCGTCGAAGCCCGTCAAACGCGGGCGGCGCGGCAAATCCGCCGAATCACCGGCAGAAGAGACGAAGGGTATCACCCGCTCGCGCAGCGAAGAGTCCTTTGACGCTCCGCCCCCCGAGCGCCGCGAACCCGAGCAAGCACCGATGAATTTCAGCACATCGGACGACGACTTGCGCGATTCACCGCCGCCCGCGCGCGAACTTCCTCCGGTCGAAGCCGTCGATACCGGATCATCTTCTCCTGTCACACCCGATGGCGATGGTCAAGCCGCGCCACGGCCAGCGGGCGACAGCCAGCCTCCGCGCCAAGGTGGCCATCCCCAACAAGGCTACCGTGGCGACCGACCTCCCTATGGTGGTTACGGCGGCGGTCGCCCATGGGAAAACAAACCATGGAAACAAGGCGGCAAATTCAATCGCGATTTCAAAAAAGGAAAATTCGGCAAACAATATCCGCCGCAAGGTGGCGGGGGCTACAATCCCCCTCACAATCCTCCGCACAAACCGGCTCAACCACCGTCCTTCAAGCCCAAGACTTACGGCGCACCCAAGCGCAGTTTCGATATGGACGCCGGCAGTCTGCAACTCGGCGAATTGCAAGGGTGGGAGAGTTTGCGCCAAATCGAAGAACTCGACCGCATGGCCACCGAGGCCTCCGTCAGCGGCGGACAGCCGGTGAATTTCAACGAGATGTATCCGCTGCCCTTGGTGGATTTGGAAACGCTGGCGAAAAAAGCCGGCCTCACCATTCCCGCGGTGCCGCTGCGTCGGCAACTCATCCGTGATTTGCTCAAAGATGCCCGCGCCAAAGAAACCCCCATTCAAATCACCGGCATTCTTGATTTACTCGATGAAGAGCACGGCATCCTGGTCTATACACCGGACAATTTTCGTCTGCGCGGGCTGAGCTGCTTCGTTCCCCAATGCCTGATCAACCGCTGGGGCTTGCGCCGCGGCCACGAGGTCGAAGTCTGGGCGCATCCTCCCCGCGAAAATGAAAGCTGCCCGTTCGCCTTGAAAGTCATTAGCGTCAACGGTCGCCCGCCGGAAGACGTCGCGCACATTGTGCCTTTCACCGAATTGGTTCCCTATTACCCGACCGCGCGGTTCATGATGGAGACCAGTCCCGAAGCCAAATGGGACAACCATTCGATGCGCATTGTCGATTTGCTCACACCGGTTGGTCTCGGCCAGCGCGGCCTCATCGTCGCTGCGCCGCGCACGGGCAAAACCGTGCTGATGCAAGGCATCGCCAACGCCATTCGCGAAAACCGTCCCGACGTCCACATGATAATCTTGCTGGTGGACGAACGCCCCGAGGAAGTCACCGACTTCCGCCGCACCGTCGATGGCGCCGAGGTCATTTCCTCAACTTTTGACGAACCCGCCGAAAGCCACGTCCACGCCGCCGAGATGGTGATTGAAAAAGCGCGGCGCATGATTGAATACGGACACCACGTCATCATCCTGCTCGACTCCATCACTCGTCTCGCACGTGCATATAACACACTTATGCCCAGCTCCGGGAAAATTCTCTCCGGTGGTGTCGAGTCCAACGCCTTGCAAAAGCCCAAACGGTTCTTCGGCTCGGCCCGCAACATCGAGGGCGGCGGCAGCCTGACCATTCTGGGCACCGCGCTCGTTGAAACCGGCAGCAAGATGGACGAAGTCATCTTCGAGGAGTTCAAAGGCACGGGCAACATGGAGCTGCACCTCGACCGCGCGTTGTCCGACAAACGAATTTTCCCCGCCCTCAACTTCGAGAAGAGCGGCACCCGCAAGGAAGAACTGCTGTACCATAAAGATGAATTGCAAAAAATTTATTCGTTGCGTCGTGCCATGAAAGGTATACCTTCTACCGAAGCGATGGAGATGCTGATCACCCGCGTGAAGAAGACCAAGACGAACGCGGAATTTCTGATCGGGCTCAACCGCTAAAACCTTCCCCCCAAACCCCCAATCAGCCCCTTTGCGGCGTTTACCCGCGTGACCACAGCCGACGATTTCGTACTTCAATTGCTTCAGGATCAGGGTCTAGTCACGGCGCAAGCCCTGAACTCCGCCCGCAGCCAAATCCCCGCCGGCACTCCGCCCGCGCAGGCCGACGGCGCCACGCTGGAGCTGCTCGTCAAGAGCGGGACCATCACCACCGACCAAGTGTATAAGACACTGGCCGAAGCCTTCAATATGGAGGTGGCCCATCTCTCCGACGTCACCCCCGCGCCCGAATTGCTGCGCATGATCACGCGCGACCTCGCTGTGCGCTACAAGGTGTTCCCCATGGAGCAGTATGGCAACACGCTCAATCTGGCCCTGTGCGACCCGATGAACATGGACGCGGTGGACAGCATCAGCAAGATGTTCAATGTCTCCGTCAACAGCTACTTGGTGACTACCAAGGAAATTGACGACGCCATCGCCCAGTATTACGAGATTCCCGCCGGCTCGGAATATGGTGAATTGTTTGAGGGCGAGATGGAGGCCGAGAAAAAAGCGAAGGATGACCTCGCCGCAAGCGTCAAGGCTGAGGACGCCCCAATCGTCAAATACGTCACAATGCTCATTACCGAGGCCGTTAAACGCCGCGCATCGGACATTCACCTTGAGCCGCTGGAAAAACGTTTTCGCGTCCGCTACCGCATTGACGGTGTTTTGCTCGAAATAGAAAATCCGCCCAAGCGCCTGCAGCCGACCATCATTTCGCGCCTCAAACTCATGTCCAATGTGAGTATTGCGGAAAAGCGCATCCCGCAGGACGGTCGCATCCAAGTCATCATCGGGGCCAAGGAAGTGGACTTGCGCGTCTCGGTGCTCCCCACGGTTTACGGCGAAAGCATTGTCATGCGAATTCTCGACAAGGAAGGTCTCAAGCTGGGCCTTCCCGAATTGGGCTTTTTCTCGGACGACCAATCCATCTTCGAGCGCATCGTGGCCATGCCCGACGGCATCTTCCTCGTCACCGGCCCCACCGGTTCCGGCAAATCCACCACCCTTTATTCGGCGCTCAACTACATCAACCATCCGGACCGCAAAATCATCACGGTTGAAGACCCGGTGGAATATCAGATGGCCGGCATCAATCAAGTGCAGGTGCGGCGCGACGTGGATATGACGTTCTCCCGCGCCCTGCGCGCCATGCTTCGCCAAGCCCCCAACGTCATCATGATCGGGGAAATTCGCGACTTGGAGACCGCCGAAATCGCCATCAACGCCTCCCTTACCGGTCACATGGTGTTCTCGACCCTCCACACCAATGACTCCGCCAGCGCCGTCACGCGCCTGGTCGATATCGGGGTGAAGTCATTCCTCGTGTCCGCCTCCCTGCGCGCCGCCATGGCTCAGCGTCTGGTTCGCCGCGTTTGTTCCGGTTGCAAAAAGCCTTATATTCCAGAACAGAAGGAATTGATGAGCATCGGCCTGACCGAAAATCAAGCCGCCACCGCCACCTTCATGAAAGGCGAAGGCTGCCAACGCTGCCTCGGCATCGGCTTCCGCGGTCGCATGGGCCTCTTCGAGTTGTTCATCATCAACGAAGAAGTGCAGCACATGATTTACGAGAACGCCAATCTCGTCCAATTGCGCCAAAAATCCCGCGAGCTCGGCATGCGCAACATGCGTGAAGACGGCATCCGCAAAATCACCAGTGGCCTTACCACCGTCGAGGAAGTCGTCTCCGCGACGATGGCGTAATTCAACGCCAGTGTCCTAGTGGTTTAAAGTTAACGGCTTACTTTTCCCGCTCATGAGCTACGAAATGAACGACCTGTTGAACCTGATGGTGGACGAGGGTGCCTCGGACCTCCACCTGCAGGTTGGCCAGGCTCCTACACTTCGCCTCTCGGGTGGCATGTCGCCGGTGGACGGCCCGAAATTGACGCCCGAGGACACCGAGCAACTCATGCGCTCGATCGCCTCCGACCACCACCAGCAAAAAGCCAAACAAGTTGGCGGAGCGGATTTCGCGTTCGCGTTCATGGACAAGGCGCGTTTCCGCGTTTCCGTGCTGAAAGCCAAGGGCAACTACGGCATGGTGCTGCGCCAAATCCCCTACAAAATGTTCGGAATGCGCGAACTTGGCCTGCCCGACCGAATTAAAGATTTATTGCAGCGCCCGCGCGGCCTCATCTTGGTCACCGGCCCAACCGGCTCCGGCAAATCCACCACGCTTGCCTCGATGGTCAATTGGATTAATGAAAACGAGGAAGGCCACATCATCACCATCGAGGATCCCATCGAATATTACCATCCCCACAAAAAGTGCATTGTGACCCAGCGCGAAGTCGGGGTGGATGTTCCCAGTTTTTCCGAAGCTATTCGCGGCGCTTTGCGGCAGGATCCGGACATTATCCTCGTCGGCGAAATGCGTGACCTCGCCACCATTGAAGCCGCCGTGAGTGCCGCCGAAACCGGCCATTTGGTGTTTGGCACCCTCCACACCACCGGCGCCGCCCGCACCGTTGACCGCATCGTGGATGCGTTTCCCGCCAGCACCAAAGATCAAATCCGCACGCAGCTGGCTTCCTCCGTCATCGCCGTCATTTCCCAGGCCCTCTGCAAAAAAGTCGGCGGCGGTCGCATCGCCAGCTATGAGATCATGATTACGACGGACTCGATCTCCGCCCTCATCCGCGACAACAAGACCTACCGCATCACTTCCGATATCCAGACCGGCGGCGCTTTGGGCATGATCACCCTCGACGCGCACTTGATGAGCCTCTATGCTCGCGGATTGATCACCGCAGACACCGCCGTGGAAAAATCCCAATTTCCCGACGAAATGCGCAAACGCGTCAAGGAAACCACCCCCAACGCCGCCCCGGCGAAAGCCTGATTTTCTTCACCTCACCTTTTTCTTCGCCCGCGAAGCACCCCCAAAAATACCACCAACATGTTCGAAGACCATAATACCGCCATTTCGGAGATCTTGCTAAAGAGCGGCCAGTTCAACGACGGCCAAATCGAAGAATTGCTCCAGACTGCCCAAGGAACGGGCAAGAGCCTCGCCGACACCGTCGTGGATTCCAACCTCGTCGAGCGCGCAGCCTTCCTGAAGATGGTCGCCGAATTCCTCCAACTCGATTACGTCGCCGAAACCCCGTCCAGTATTGACGATGAAGCCGCCAAGACCATCAAGCCCGCTGTCGCCCGGATGTATGGCATCGTTCCCTATCGGTTGGATGGTACCGCGCTCACACTGCTGGCCCGGGACCCGTTCAACCACCGCATTGTCGACGATCTGAGCTTTTCTCTCCAGAAGGACATCCAACTCGCGGTCATTGACCCCGAGGTGATTGATGGCCTGCTCACCGCCACCTATGGTGAGGAAGACGCCTCGATTGACTCCCTGCTCGACGAAATCAAATCCACCAACATCGGCGAAGGAGAGGAAGGTAAAGAAGGCGAAGGTGAAAATCTGGCGAACGAAACACCCATCATCCGTTTCGTCAATCTCGTCATGCAGCAGGCCATTAAGGACAAGGCCTCCGACATTCACTTTGAGCCCTTTGAAAAACAATTCCGCATCCGCTACCGTATTGACGGTGCGCTGTACGAAATGGCCCCGCCGCCCAAAAGCCTCGCCGTACCCGTCATTTCCCGCATCAAAGTGCTCGCGAACCTCAACATCGCCGAGCGCCGCGTCCCGCAGGACGGTCGCATCAAGATGACCATCGCCGGCCGCCCGGTGGACTTGCGCGTTTCCACCCTGCCCACCCAATTCGGCGAAAGCGTGGTGCTCCGCGTGCTCGACAAATCCGTCGTCAGCCTCGACTTGGCGAACCTTTCCATGGCTCCGGACATCATGGAAAGCATCCGCCACCTCGTGAATTTGCCCAACGGCATCTTCATCGTCACCGGCCCGACCGGTTCCGGCAAAACCACCACCCTTTATAGCGCGTTGCGCGAGGTCAACACCGTCGACCTCAAAATTCTCACCGCCGAAGACCCGGTGGAATACGAAATTGACGGTATCATGCAAGTCGCCGTCAATCACTCGGTCGGTCTCGACTTCGCCAAGGCGCTGCGCTCCTTCCTTCGTCAAGACCCCGACAAAATCATGGTCGGTGAGATTCGCGACTTGGAAACCGCCCAGATTGCCGTCCAAGCCTCGCTGACCGGCCACGTCGTGCTGGCGACCCTCCACACCAACGACGCCCCCGGCGCGGTCACCCGTATGATCGACATGGGGCTGGAGCCGTTCCTTATTTCCGCCTCGCTCGAAGGCATTCTCGGCCAGCGTCTCGTGCGCCGCATTTGTAAGTCGTGCAAGACCGCTTACGAGCCCGACCACGAAATGATCGAGTTGCTAGGTGCCGATGCCCTTGAAATCGCTGACAAGCAGTTCTTCTTTGGCAAAGGTTGCCCGGAATGCAGCCAATCCGGCTACCGTGGCCGCCAAGGCTTGTTCGAATTGATGATGAGCACCGACGCCATCCGCGAACTCATCACCAAAAAAGCCCCAACCCTCGTGCTCAAACAGAAGGCCGTTGAGCAAGGAATGCGCACCTTGCGGGATGACGGCTTGCGGGCCATTTTTGACGGCCTGACAACAATTGACGAAGTTTTGAAATATACGTGATAGGAGGGGGTGGGCCAGTTTGCGAAAACCACCCCCTTTTTACAAAAAATTCTCGCCAAATCGTCTTCTTTCGCCAGCCTAGTCGCACCCCTACCGCCAACCGCACCCCCGCTTTCACCCCATGCCCAATTATCGTTACACCGCCATTGACTCCAATGGCGCCAAAAAATCCGGAAAGATAGAGGCGTCCTCGCCCGATGAGGCCAATGCCAAGCTCTCGCAGATGGGCCTCATGGTCGCCAGCATGAGCGAGGGAGACGTCAAAGGCGCGAAGGCCAAGGCCGGCAAAGGTGCCAAACCCGTCAAAGCCGCCAAGAGCCTGGGCTTTGGCAAAGTCATTTCCTCGGAAGATTTGGCGGTTTTCACCCGCCAGGTGGCAACTCTCCTGCAAGCCGGTTTGCCCCTCTTGCGCAGCTTGGAAGTCATGCTCCGCCAGGAAAAGAATCCGAAATTTAAGCTCGTGCTCACCGGCCTGGCCGACAACGTCCGCTCCGGCAATAACTTTTCCGACGGTTTGATGCAATACCCCAAGGTGTTTGACCGCCTGTTCATCAACATGGTGAAGGCCGGTGAAGCAGGTGGCGTGCTCGACGTGGTGCTTTCCCGTCTCGCGCGGTTCATGGAAAAAACCGTCAAAACCAACAAAAAAATCAAATCCGCGCTGGTGTATCCTTCCGTCGTCATGGGTGTGGCCCTCGCCATCGTCGCGCTGTTGATGACGGTCGTGGTGCCCAAGTTCGAGGGCATTTTCCATGACATGCTCAAAGGCGCCCCGCTGCCCGGGTTAACCCAATGGGTCATCAATATCAGTAAGGCGATGACTCCCTCCACCTGGCAGAAGCTGGTCATGGATATCGCCATCTTTGTCGGTATCATCGTCGGTACTCGCATGTTCCTAAAAACCAAGATTGGTGGTCGCTTATTGGACATCGTCATCCTGCGCCTCCCGAAAATTGGCGACTTTGCCCGCAAGGCCAATATTGCCCGCTTCACCCGCACCTTTGGCACCCTCATGTCCTCCGGCGTGCCGATTCTGCAGGCCCTCACCATCACCCGCGACATCATTCAAAATAGTGTCATTGCCGCTGCGCTCGACCGCGTGCATGACCGCGTCCGCGATGGCGAACCGCTGGCTGGCCCCCTTGAACAGCAGAAAATCTTCCCCACCATGGTGACTTCCATGATCGACGTCGGTGAGGAAACCGGTGAGTTGCCCGAAATGCTCAACCGCATCGCCGACAACTACGACGAAGACTTGGACAACGCCGTCGCCAGCCTGACGTCCATCATCGAACCGATCATGATCGTCTTTTTGGCCGTCGTCGTCGGCACCATCGTCATCGCGCTCTTTTTGCCGATTATCGAAATCATCAAGCAGCTCGCCGGTGGTCATGCCGGTTAAGCGAATCACTTGCCCGTTGAGGGGGAAGATGATGCGGCACCGGCCGCCGGTTTCATCCGGCTGGCGTAGCGTTTCGCCATTGCGTCAAACATATACATTTCCTGATTGGCAGTGGGGTGTCCGTTGACGGTGGTGAAAAGTGTTTGCTGGTTGTTGTTTTGCGTCGGCTCCCAGGAGAACGCGCCCAAGCCTTTCTCGCCGGGAATGTCGAACATCATGTCGTTCGCCCAGCGCTTGCTCCAATCCAGGCCGTCGGTGGACCAGTCGGGTTTCTTGAGCACGACTTTGGTGCGGTCGTTGTTATCCAGCTGGTCATTGTCCGCGTTGCGCATGCTGCCACCGTATTCATCGTTGATGAAATAGAGGTTCGGATAGCTTTTGACCAAATCGGCGAAATTGGCCACCTGCTTGGTGATCGGCCCCTGCCAGGCGGTGTTCGAATAGCAGGACTCACCGAGCACGTCGAATTCCACTCCCCGCGCCAGCGCGTTGTCCACCCATTGGTGCGTCACTTGGTTGTTCCCGCCCTTGTCTATGTGCAGCATGATGATGATGTTCGGATCCACTTCCTTGGTGCCGGCGATGCCAGCTTTGAGCAGCGCCGCCAGCTGGTCCCAGTTTTTGGTGCTGCCATCGGGCAACAGCATTCCGGGGGTGATTTCATTGCCCGGCTGCACCATGTCCGGCTCCGCCCCGGCCGCTTTCAATTTCGCGACTACGTCCTTGGTGTAGTCGTGGACGTTTTTCACCAAATCCGGGAAAGCCAAGTCGCGCCAGGCGAGGGGCTTGACCTGTTTGCCCGGGTCGGCCCAATTGTCGCTGTAATGGAAATCCAGCAGAAAGCCCATTCCCGCCGCCTTAATGCGTTTGCCGAATATTATCGTCTGCTCCAGCCCGC
Organism: Opitutales bacterium; assembly: GCA_035485355.1. Classification (GTDB taxonomy): domain Bacteria; phylum Verrucomicrobiota; class Verrucomicrobiia; order Opitutales; family JABDGR01; genus JABDGR01. The sequence continues at coordinate 20,256 of DATHOB010000270.1, forward strand.
AATAGCCCTTGCCCGAACGCGTGTCATAGCCATCCGCCGCCGTCGGATCCACAAATATACGCAAGCGGACATAATTGAATCCATGCGCCTTCATGATCTGCAAAATGTCCATTTGCTTTCCCTGATCCCAATACTGTGTGCCACGGTCTTCCGAAGCGGGCACTGCGGACAAATCCGCGCCAATGATGTATCCCTGCGGCAGAGAAATTTTCTTTCCCGCGGAGGCGAAAGCCGGCGGCCCGTCTTTGGGGCTGTTGGCGGCAGGGTAGGAGGGCACTTGCGTTAATGGCGCGTCCGGCGCGGGAGCCGCAGCAGGGGCATCGGCAGCGCGCAGCCCGGTGGCAAGCAGGGATGCGAGAAAAACAAGA
>DATHOB010000271.1:0-28895 GCA_035485355.1 Opitutales bacterium
CCGTGCTCTCCCAACTGGCGCGCAAAGACCCGACCGCCGCCACGACCGCGCTCCAAAACCTTCCGCTCACCGACGATCAGCGCACGCAGCTCGCCACGCTCGTCGCCAAAACGCCGCCCGCGCCCCAGCCCGACCCGCAACAATATATCGATCGATTTAGCAACAGCATGCGGATGAACTAAGGAAAGAATCGAGCTGATGAGGAAAGTGCCACGCCTCCGTGGCCAAATACTAATGGCCGATTACAGTTCGACGCGCACATGGGGCGGCATTTGCGCCCACGGCGGAGGAGGAGGCGCGGGCGGCGATGCTGGCGGCGTCTTTGCCGGCGTGATTCCCAGGGCGCGTTTTAACTTTTTCCACATCGAGCGTCGCGCCGGGGGCGGGGCGACCGGCGGAGGGGGCGCGGGTGGTGGTGGCGGAGGTGGTTCCGCGGGAGCCTGGGCGTCGCGTGCGATTTTCTCATACAGCTCGCGGTAAAACCCCTGCGTGGGAATCTGCAATTCCTGCACACTGGTCTTGCGAAAGGCGCAACAGGTGTAAAGCCGGTAGCCGTAAACGGGAAACCGCAGCGCCTCGGGCTCGATTTCCAATAAATATTGGTCGGCCTCGGCCGTGTCGCAGGGCACAGCGACATATTTCATCTGCACGCACTCGAAACCATTGCGAGAATAGAAATCCTGAAAAATATGGTAGTTGAGGTTGATAAAACCGTGGTTGATGAGATCCGTCGGGCTGAAGTGCGCGCAGACCCCGCCCACGCGGCACAGGCGGGCGAGATTGTAAAAGGCCTCTTTGATCGAAAAGACGTGCTCGACGGTACCGCCGTCGAAAATAAAATCGAACTGGCCGTGCCAGGCCGCGGGCACGGGCAAATTCAAATCGTGCACGTATTCGGCCCCTTCAAAATCGCTGACGTCGAGCCCCTGCACCCGGCGGGGATGGTAGCCGAGGTTTTGAAACAAGGTGCGCTGGTGGGTGTTTTTCAGGTAGGGCTCGCGCCCGGGCCCGGAGAGGTGGCGAAAGCCCGCGGTAAGCTCCACCTCGCCCTCCGGCACGTCCGCATGCGGCAGTTGGTGTTTGACCAGAAACGCCTGGAGTTGCGCCTGAGTAAAATAACAATCCTGCACGCCGAGGGTGAGGACATTTTGGCTGGGCCGCAGCGCCACGTCGGGCAGCATCCGCGACAGTTGATAGACGGCGTTCAGGGCAATACCCATGGAAAATGACGTTGGTGCGACCGGCGGAAATTACGGTTATCGAGCATGGGTATATCCGGTCGGCCAGCGGGGGGTGTCAAGCCAGATGCGTGAGGACGGGCTGGCGCGTGAGAGTGTATCAAGCCATTTGGCAATGGGAGGCGGATGAACGGCGGGCGGAAATGGGCAGAAAGGCGTCCTATCTTTTTGATTTGGCAGGGTATAAATCAGATAGACTGCACTTAAGACAATTAGCCAAGGCTGCGACTTCTGAATCTGACACACAGCGAACTTGCGCTTCAATTTTTGCCAATGTCCCGCGGGTAATATCAAAACCATTTACCTGACAACGAGCAGAGAAATCAGCTTGGGTTAAACCATGCTTAATGCGAAGACGGCGAACGGCTGGCCCAATGATATTCTTTGGTCGTTTATGCTCCATTTTTGGAGCTTGACGATACCAGATGAAGAGATAGGTTTTGCTCCGATAACGGAGCATAAATTATGAGAAAAACTTTCTTCTCTATCGCCTTACTGCTTTTAGCCCTCTCGGCAAAGGGCCAAACGGTTGTCTTTTCCGAGGACTTTGAATCTACGACTGGATCAGCCCTCCCGTCTGGTTGGGTTGTTGATTCAGGTAAGTTTGGGATTTCTGCGCCCAATCCACTTGTTGCCGGAATAGATACATCTAATCGAGTTTTCGCTTTCTCTGCTTCGACGAATAGTAACGATACATTTTCCCAAACCTTCGACTTAAGCCCTTATCTCGGAACTACTGGACGGGTCTTTCTTTCCTTTGATTTTCTTTCCAACGCCACAACAAACCATGCGGGCTTAATCGGCCTAGCTGTTGGAAATGATGTTAATGGTGGTTCTACTGGAATATGGCAAGACGGTTCCCCCGCAGCACAGCCCGGAGCAGGGCAAGTTTACACCATGGTGGGGACTGGGGCATGGGAATCCGTTTCCATTGATGTTTCGGGCTATATTAACGACCATACGGCCCTACAACTACAAGATACCTCCATTAGCTTTGAACAATGGGATGATGCTTCTGTGGCAAACTCTGTACCTGTATATTTTGACAATGTTTCGGTTTCGACTGTGCCGGAACCTGGGACTTATGGAATAATTTTTGGAATTATTGGACTATTGGGAGCCATTTGGTTTCGCAAAGACGCGCCCCCTCAAGGTAATTCCGTCACTCCCCCACTCCGACAAACTTGAACCGTTTTACTTTTTTGCCTTGGGCGTTTTTCGTCATGCCGCAAAAATTTTCGAGGGGGCGCATCCCGAGGGGCCAGGCCGGAGCGTTAATGGCCATTTGACGGCAGAATAACCGCAATAGACGACTCCAGAAGCAGTGATGCGGTGAATAAGGGCCTTAATCTCCGCACATTATGCGGAGATTAAGCTTGCGCGTGCGGTAGATAAGGGCTCTAATCTCCGCACATTATGCGGAGATTATATGTATATCCATGAGCATAAGGGGTGGCCGGAATTGCATTGGGAGCGGGCCAAGCTGGTGGACCTGCTAGCCGAGGTGCGCCATGGGCAAGGCCGCCTGCTGGGGCGCATGGAATCGCTGGGGTTTGGCTTGCGCGAGGAAGCAACCTTGCAAACGCTAACCCAGGATGTCGTCAAAACCAGCGCGATTGAAGGGGAAAAGCTGAATGCGGAACAGGTGCGGTCTTCCCTCGCCCGGCGGCTGGGAATGGATATTGGCGCCATGTTGCCAGTGGATCGCAATGTGGAAGGCATGGTCGAGATCCTGCTGGATGCCACGCGCAAGTATGCCGCGCCGCTAACGAAGGAACGATTGTTTGGCTGGCACGCGGCATTATTCCCCACCGGCCGGAGCGGAATGCAGCGGATCACGGTGGGCGCATGGCGCACGGAAGCCAGCGGGGCGATGCAGGTCGTGTCGGGGCCGATTGGACATGAAACGGTGCATTACGAAGCGCCCGCCTTTGACCGGCTCAACCAAGAAATGACGCGGTTCTTGAAATGGTTCAACGCCGCGCCGGAAACGGATTGGGTGATTAAATCCGCCCTCGCGCATTTCTGGTTTGTGACGATCCACCCCTTTGAAGATGGCAACGGGAGAATCGCGCGGGCGATTGCGGACATGCTGCTGGCGCGGTCGGAAAAAAGCGCGGAGCGGTTTTATAGCATGTCCGCGCAAATCCAGCAGGAGCGGAATGCCTATTACGCTATTCTGGAACGCAGCCAAAAGGGGCCGCTCGATATCACGCCGTGGATGGAGTGGTTTTTGAGCTGCATGAAACATGCCATCGCCGCATCGGAAAAAATGTTGGAAGCGGTGCTCATCAAGGCGCGGTTCTGGAAAACCCATGCGGAGGAGTCATTCAATGAACGGCAGCGGACAATCATCAATCGTCTGCTGAATGGATTCGACGGAAAACTTACTTCCTCCAAATGGGCTAAGTTGACGAAGTGTTCACCGGACACGGCGCTGCGGGATATTAACGATCTCGTGCAGCGCCAGATATTGACCAAAAATGATGCGGGCGGACGCAGCACCAGTTACGAACTGCGCGGATAAATTCCATCCGCTTCATCGGTGCGATTGGTAGTTAATCCCGTCATTCTCCTGCGCCGACAAACTTGAACCGTTTGACCTTTTTGCCGTGGGCGTTTTTCGTCATGCCGCAAAAATTTTCGAGGGGGCGCATCCAGAGGGCCAGGCCGGGGCGCGGGTACATGCGGGCATACACGACGCAGATTTCGCCGGTTTCCGAGTGCTGCGCCACGCCGAGCACGAGATAATTATTGCCTTTGTAGTGTCGGTAAACGCCGCAGGGCAGTGAAGGCGGGGCGGGGATTGGCGGGGATTTTTTCATGGGGAGATTGTGGGGGTGGTTTTTATTATCCGCGAAGGGGCACGAAGAAGAAGGGAGATAGCGACGGATGGTGGACAGAATTGACAGAATTCAAAAAATTAAATCCTTCTTTTCCTGCGCGGAAACGCCGGGGAAGAGGGTGGTTTTTATCCACGAAGGGACACGAATAAGAAAGGGAATGACGAAAGGAGTGGAGAGGTTATCCACGAAGGGATACGAATGGGAGCGAAAGGCAGTTGACATAATTGACATAATTAAATAAATTAAATTACTATTTATCTTCGTGGGCGCGGAGGGCGACAAGCAGGAGCGAGACATCCGCCGGGCCGACGCCGCTGATGCGTTGGGCTTGCGCGAGGGTCGCGGGGCGCACCTGCGCGAGTTTTTGCCGGCTTTCCGCGCGCAGCCCGGGCACGGCGGCGTAATCCATATCCGCGGGCAGGCGCACGTTTTCCAAGTGGCGCATTTTTTCGATCAGGCGCGATTCGCGCTCCAGATATCCGCGATAGCGCACGCGATAGAGCACTTCCTCGCGCACGGGCGCGGCGAGCGCTAAAAATTCCGGCGGCAAAAGTTCCTGAAGGCGTTGTGCCTCGGCGGCTGAACGTGAGACTGCCTCGGCCACATCCGTGGAGGAACTGTCGATTTCGGCGCAATCATTAGAAGTTTTGACTTTGGCATTGGGCCCTTCCTCCCCCAGCCTGCCCTGCTCTTTTCGAATCAAGTCGCCCACTAACCCGCCTTTGGCTTTGGTGTGCTCCAACTCGGTGGTCCATTTTTCGACCGCCGCGGCTTTGGCGCGAATCCGTGCCAAGCGCTCCGCCGGGACGAGACCGTGTCGGGCGGCGTGCTCGACGAGGCGAAGTTCGGCGCTGCCGTGATTGAAGAGTAGCCGGTGCTCGGCCCGGCTGGTGAACATCCGGTAGGGCTCAGTCGTGCCTTTGGTGACCAGGTCGTCCACCAAGACGCCGATATAGGCTTCGTGCCGGCCGAGGATAAAGGGAGCCTCGCCGCGGACTTTGAGCACGGCGTTGACCCCGGCGACCAGACCTTGCGCGGCGGCTTCTTCGTAGCCCGAGGTGCCGTTGATCTGCCCGGCAAAGAAGAGCCGGGCGACTTTTTTGGACTCGAGCGTGGGGAAAAGCTGGGTTGGTGGGGCGAAATCGTATTCCACGGCGTAGGCCGGGCGGAGCATGACGGCGTGTTCCAGCCCGGGGATGCTGTGGAGGAGTTGGATTTGAACCTCGAAGGGCAGCGAGGTGGAGAGGCCGTTGATATACCACTCATCCGTGTGGCGGCCCTCGGGCTCGAGGAAAAGGCGGTGCGTCGGCTTGTCGCGAAAGCGGACAAATTTGTCCTCAATGGACGGGCAATAGCGAGGCCCCACCCCCTCGATCTCCCCGGCATACATGGCGGAGAGATGCAGGTTGTCGCGCACGATTTGGCCGGTTTCGGCACTGGTGTCAGTCATCCAGCACGACACCTGGTTCTCTCCGGGTGTCCAGCCAAGTAGTGATTGCCCGTTCACATGTTCCACGTGGAACATCTTAAAATGTGAAAGCTGAATGCTGAAAGGTGAAGTGTTGTGGCCAATAGGCGAGGATGGCATCGACTGAACGTCGGTGGAGGCATCGGTCAAGGTGACTTTCGCATTCTGAATTTCATTGTTCACATTTCCGCGCTCACATTTCATTTCATGTTCCACGTGGAACATTCCTGAGTCGTTGCCCAAGCGGGTGTCGTAGAAGCCAAAGAACGTCGGGTCGGTGTCGCCGGGTTGTTCGCGGCATTTGGCGAAGTCGATGCTCGCGCCGAGGATGCGCGGTGGGGTGCCGGTCTTGAGGCGTTGGAGTTTGATGCCAGCTTCGAGGAAGCTGCTCGACAGGCTCTTGGCGGAGAAGTCCCCCAGCCTGCCGCCTTCGTTCTTGTTGCGGCCGATGTGCATCAGCCCGCGCAGGAACGTCCCGGTCGTGACCACCACGGCGTGACCGTAGAAATCGAGATCGAGGTTCGTCTTGACGCCGATGACCTTGTCGCCCTCGAAAATCAGCGCGGTGACCAGGGCTTGGAAAAGGGTCAGATTCGGCTGGAGCTCCAGGATGTGTTTCATCCGGAACTGGTAGGCTTTTTTATCGCACTGCGCGCGCGGGCCGTGGACGGCCGGGCCTTTGGAGGCGTTGAGCAAGCGGAACTGAATGGCGGTGACATCGGTGTTGATCGCCATCTCGCCGCCGAGGGCGTCGATCTCGCGCACCATGTGGCCCTTGGCCTGGCCGCCGATGGCCGGGTTGCAGCTCATCTGGGCGATGGTGTCGATGTTGCCAGAGAGCATCAAAACATCGCCCCCCATGCGGGCAGCGGCTAGCGCAGCCTCGCAGCCAGCATGGCCCGCGCCGCAGACAACCACGTCATAAGGACGTAACTTGTTTATTTTAAGCTCTTTACAGTGTTTTGACATTTAAGACAGAATGGTCTGTTTTTTGTTTATGAGGATCAAAGGAGCAAAGGAAAAGAGGACGGGGAGAGGATTGGAGGTAGGGCTGGGCGTCTCGACCCGCCTAGAAAAAGATACAGCAGAGGAAAATTAAATAATGTGATAAGGTAATGCGTAGATGGCTGAAACTTGGCGCGGGAAGGGGAGCATTATACTTCAGTGTGACCGCGATTGACAAGGCTGACCGTCCGACCAACCTTTTATAAATGAAGACTTCGCGACAAATGCTGCTTTGGTGTTCGTTGCTGACTGCGCTGGCGCTCATGTCGACGTATTGGGCCATGGTGGGTGACCCGGGGCATTGGGAAGAACTCAGCGTAAGAGACCTATCAACCAGTAGTGCGGCGCCGCAAGTGATGGCAAAATCGGCGAAGGGTAGTGGAGCAGCGGTGAGCGCGGCCGTGACAACTGCGGGTGGACAGGTGCCGACGCTAACGCAGCATGGCCCAATGAACGGGACGGGGAGCAGCCTGCGCAAAAGCGGAATGGCGCCGGGAAATTATAGTTGGGTGCCGCGGCAAAATTATATCAAGCCGGGGCCGGTGGTGGCGTGGGACAAGGCGGCGGGCGGGAACGGGCATTATTATCAGGCAGTGGAAACGTCGGCGGATGTTACCTGGGCGACGGCGGACAAATGGGCCGGGGCCCATGGCGGATATTTGGCGACCATCAAGTCGCAGGCGGAAAATGATTTTGTGTTCAAGTTGATTGATGATCCGAAATATTGGACGCCGCGGCGCGGGGCGTGGAAGGAGACGCCGGAGGCGCCGATGCAATCTCTGCCGACGAATCGCGGGCCGTGGCTGGGCGGGGTGAAGGCGGCGGATGTGAAAAAGCCGGAGGATGGCTGGACGTGGGCCCACGACGGCAGCGCGTTTACGTTCACGAATTGGGCGGCGCAGGAGCCAAACAACATTACGAATGATGAAACCCGGCTGACTTTCAATTCGCGCGACGCGAGCAAGCGCGAATCGACCTGGAATGATGTGCCCGCGGGCGGGGGCTCGCTGGGGTTTGTGGTGGAGTATGATGCGCAGCCGGGGAAGTGAGTGATAGGGCAGGGCCGTTTTTTGGTTGTGCTCTCCCGCCAAACGGGTGTAGAAAAACGGCATGAAATCATACTCTCCCGTTTCCATTATTTTGGTAATCCTGGGCTGTGTATTTTTTGGTGGGTTGATGAGCTTGCGCGATTCGATGGATTCTATCTGGCTGCGTGCATTGTTGGCCGGTGGCGCCGGTAGTATTTTGGCCGCATTCTTTTGCGGTGCGTTTTCGATTTACAAGAAACGCAGCGGGAAAATCTAAGCGCCGAGCGAAAAATGTTGGAGACGTGGTTTGTGTTGTCGCGTAACGACAACACGATAATAGCCGTGGGCTTCAGCCCACGGTAACCGAGACGAGCGTAGATGCGTCGCTTCGCGACGCTTGAGATTAGTTTGGTTTCCTAATGTCAAGCGTCACTACGTGACGCGATGAAACGACATCCTACATACCGTGGGCTAAAGCCCACGGCTAATATCAGAGCCTCGCTACGCGAGGCCGGGCGCAGCATTCTACCGCGCATGCGGTACAACTGAGCCCCGACACCAACTGAAGCCATGGATAAACGCGAGATGCAGAAATATTGGTGGCAAAATGGGAGCATAGCCACACGGCTATTATCTTAAGAACTACGGCATAGGCAGAAGGCCTTCGAATTTAACGTGCCAGGTTTTGGGGAAGCCGGGGGCGGGGGTGGTGGAGCCGTCCCAGCCGGCGGCCATCATGGCGGCGGCGGCGAGCCAGCCGCCGTTCGCGGGCATATACATCGGAGTTTGGTCTGGGCGGCGGACGGTGTAGCCGGAGGCGCGAAAGGGATTGGTGGTGAAATTGCCGACGAGGAGATTGATGGCGAGGTCGGGTTGGCCGAGGCGCGCGGCGCACATGGCTTCCATCGCAGTGCCCCAGGTGACGGCGTTTTGCGGAGTGGTGGCCGCGCCGCGCGTGGCGGAGCGGAGGGTGTTGCGCATGGCGTCGAGGTCGAGCCCGCGGCCGGGGAGCACGCCATACATGAAGGTGGTCATGGTGGAGGCGGAATTTTCGACGGGGATTTCGAGCGCGGGGTAAATGCCGTTGCGCACGGTGGGCCGCGCAAGCTGGGCGATGACTTTGGCCCAGAGGGGATCGGGCACGAGGCCGAGGCGCGTGCGCCACTGCTGCGCGGTTTCGAGCGCCCATTTCCAGTAGGCGAGTTCCATCGTGGGGTTGAGGTTGTGGACGTAGTCGGTGTGCTTTTCATCGGCGGAGCTGACGCCGGGGCCGAGGACGTATTGCGCGCGGGCGGGGTCGTAGTCCACAAAGGTGGCCATGTAATTGGCGGTCGCAAATACTATGTTTTTGTAACGTTCGAGGGTTGCCTGGTCTTTACGCGCGCGCCAGACGAGCTCGGCGAGGTAGATGGGGTGGGGCTGCTGCCAGACGAGGACAGGGCCGACACCGGAGGGGCTTTCCGCGCCGCTCGGGTCAGTCATCTTCGACCATTTGACGCCTTGCGCGCCTTCGCGTTTCGCCATCGCTTCGCCGGCGGGCATGAGGTTGACCAGACCATCGAGGCTTTTTTCCAGCAGCTCGGGGCGGCCCCAGAGCGCCCAGTGCGCGGCGTGCCACCAATACATTTCCATGTGAAATTTGCCATACCAGGAATTGGCGCCGAGGCCGGTTTCCTGCGGCGGCAGGGAGCCGGAATCGTGCACGGCCATGACGTATTCGGAGAGAACGAGGCGGCGTTCGAGTTCGGCGGCGCGGGGGTCGTCATTGCCGGAGAGGTCGATGGCGCCGCCGGTGGACCAGAATTTTTCCCAATGGGCGCGGGAGGCGGCGAAGACGGCATCGGCAGAGTCGGCTTCGGCCGAAATGGTTTTCGGCGAGAACCAGGCGGTGAATTCCAGATGCGTGCCGGTGGCGGTGAGGAGGAATTGATGCGGCGCGGTTTCGGCAAGCGTGGCTCCAGCGGCCCAAACGGTGCGGACGTTGTAATGCGTGGTGTCGAGCGTGCGGGCGAAATCGGCGGAGTTATTGCCGCGGCGGGTCAGGACGGTTTGGTGCAGCTCGGGATGGGACCAATCCTGATAATCGGGGCCGAAGGAATCGGACGCATAGGGAAAGGCAAGGCGGAGTTTGAGATGGCCCGAGGCGATGAGGGGCGAATCGACGGCAACGGCGACTTCATCGCGATCGCCGTGCGCGGCGGTCTGCACGTGGACGGGAACGCCATCGACCTCGAAGGAACTGGTGAGGATGCCGCCCCAGAGATCGAGTTTTTGTGAAATGTTTTTGAGGTCGGTGATGAGGACGGGCGAGCCGTCGGGGTGCGTCATCTCCAAGCCGAGGCGGCCAAGGCCGAATTTGTGCGGATTGGCGCGGAGGTAGGCGGCGTCGGGCGGGGGGTTGCTGGTGCTGGCGGAAGGGTAGGCGAAAACGCGGTCGTATTTGGGGACGATGGTGAATTGGAATTTATCGAGCGTGTAGTTGTTCGGGTTGGGAAAACTGTGCCAGCCCCAGGTGCTGAGGATGCCGACGGGCATCGTCTTGGCGTAGTAATCGGGAAAGGTTTGCAGGCCAGTGATATCGAAATTGAAGGCGAACTCGCCATTGCCAACGGCCATCGCGCCCATGGGGTCGATATCGGTGACGACGATGTTATGCCGGGTGACAAGGGCGTGGCGATCGATCGGGGTTGGCGCGGAAGGAGAGGAGGAGATGAGGGAGACAGGAGTGGCGGCGGGGGAATTCGTTGCGGGGGTGGTTTGCGAAAAAACGAATGCGGAGGGAAGGAGGAGAGAGACGATAAGCAGGGCGGAGGGGAGGGGAGTTTTCATGGGGCGGGGGGAGGAAATTAAAAAAGCGAGAGCGAGAGCATGTGATGAACAAGTTATTTCTTATCGCATTTGAATCTCGAATCCTTCTCGGAAAGCCACATACAAAAAGGTTTGTAGGTTTTATTACTGTGTAATTCCTTTTTGAATTCACCAAGCCATGTTCCATTATTGTTGGCTTTTTTATCTAAAAAATTATGGGCGCTGTCGCGGATGCACGGGTAGTCCCAATTCGCGGCAAAACATGCCCACAGTGCCGCAAAGGTCAATCCCCAGGAAAAGTCTAGCGGCACTTTATCGTATGCGACAAATTCTTTAACGAATTGAAGCATCTTATCTTTATCAGCAGAATCAGGCAAATCCTTGGCGAAGGCTCCAACCCCACGAATGCAGAGCTTCAAGGTTTCTTCATATTGCATGTAAATCTTAAGCGCTTTCTCGTGCTTATCCATCTTTCGGTCAGCAATATATTTTTTGAGTTCATTTTTCTCGGATACCCAAGTCTGTTCGTAAAGTGTCTTTGCGTGAATCAATCGCTCAAGAATAGCGGTAGTGGAGCCATTTCCGCCAAACGGCCAAAAAAGTTCGAGCAGGGGTTCTTGGGGATCGACTTTCAACAGCGATTGCGAAAGCTCATTCCATGAAAAAACCAAATTTTCCGGGATGCCTTTGTCACGAAGGTCTGGGTGCGCAAACAAGCGGCTTCCCGCGAGAATGGACTCCGTCTTAAAGGCCACACCCAAACCCCGCGCAAACGCCCAATATTCGATGGGTTTTTGAATCTCCGTTTGGCAGAGCGGTTGAAGCGGTGCAATCGCGCCGCGCAATAGAGGCGTATTGTTTATGCACTCGCCACGTGCATCAAACCACTTTTGAAAAATCAAGATGGCTTTTTCGCATAAAAGGCTCAAATCGTCGCAAATTAGGTAAAAACCGTCGTTTACTCCAAAGACCTTGAATTTAGCAGACTGGTCTTGCAGGGTATCACTGACGTGTTTGACGAGTGTCTGAGCCAAGACGTTCGCTTCCTGCTCACGTTCCTTTTTAAAAAATATTCCTTCTGCCCCTAAAACATCTATCCAGGCCACATAAGACATAAATTTAGTAGAAGAAATTCTGTCAGGTTTCGCAACCATCAAACCGATTGATCAGGGCGGCAAGGAATTGATTGAGCCGCTGATTTGTTTGGGGTAGGGCGGGGCCTCTGGACCCGCCTAGCTTCGGGTTATCGTGTGCATTTTGATGGAAATATTCGCCCGCCCGTTCACTAATACCAATCCGCTAGGCGGGTCGAGGACGCCCCGCCCTACCTTTCGTTGACCGCACACCACGATAATCATGCCTAATCGGTTCAGAATTTTAATTGTACAGTGGCTTGCGCGGCCAGGATGAGCGCGGGCTAAAGCACCGCGCTACTTTGATTTGAAGCAAGCCGAGGCGGATCACTTCCCGATGCAGAAGGTGGCGAAGAGGCGGTCGAGCATGGCTTCGTTGTCGATGCGGCCGAGGATTTCGCCGAGGGAGTCGAGCGCGTCGCGGAGGTGGGAGGCGGGGAGCTCGAGCGGGGATTGGTCGGCGAGTTTTGCGACTGCGGCGAGGAGCGCGGCGTGGGTGCGGTTGAGGGTGTCGGCGTGGCGGGTGGTGATGAGAATGAGGTCGTCGTGCGGGATGGCGTAGGCGGATTCGATGGCGGTGGTGAGCTGGGAACGCAGGGATTCGAGGCCGTCGCCGGTTTTGATGGATATTCTAAGGTGTTTGTAATCAGGTAGAAACGATAATTGCGATATTGAGCCGGACAAGTCTGTCTTGTTTTCGATAATGAGGGTATTGGAAGGGTGGAGGGAAGAGAGCAGAGACTGGGGAAGGGAAGGCGGCGGCTGAGTGGAATCTATCACTAATAGAAGGAAGTCGGCGGTGGCGATTTTGTCGAAGGAGCGTTTAATCCCTTCGAGTTCGATCAAGTCTTGCGGAGGAGATTCTTGAACCACGGAGGACACGGAGAACACCGAGGGAATGCCGGCGGTGTCGGTGATTTGGAGGGAGTAGGGGCCGGAGTGGAAGGTTTCCTCGAGGTAGTCGCGCGTGGTGCCGGGGGTGGGGGAGACGATGGCGCGAGGACGACCGAGGAGCGCGTTGAGCAGGCTGGATTTCCCGGCATTGGGTGGGCCGGCGATGACGATGTGCGCGCCGTCGCGCAGGAGGTTGCCGTAGCGGGTGGTGGCGAGGAGCTTGGCGATATCGGCGGCAAGGGCGGTGATTTGCGTGCGGAGTTGGGCGGTGTCCTCGGCGGGGAGGTCTTCTTCGGGGAAATCGAGACGGGCTTCGACCTCGGCCTGGATTTGGAGGAGCGCTGCGGTGAAATCCTGGATGCGGCGGGAGAGTTGGCCGTCGAGTTGGCGGCGGGCGGCGCGGAGTGCGCCGTCGGAGCGCGCGCGGATGAGGTCGGCGACGGCTTCGGCCTGGGTGAGGTCGATTTTGCCGTTGAGAAAGGCGGCGCGAGTGAATTCGCCTGGTTGCGCGGGACGGCACCCGCGGGCGAGGAGGTCATTGAGAATGCGCTGGACGATGAGCGGATTGCCGTGGCAGGAAATTTCCAGCAGGTCGTCGCCCGTGGCGGAGTGGGGCGCGGCGTAACGGGTGAGGACGATGTGGTCGAGGGATTCACCGGCGAGGGTGTGATAGTGGCCGAAGGTGGCGTGGCGGGGGGCGGGAATTTTGTCGGGGGATAAATTAAGCACCGCGGCGGCAAGGGCGGGGACGAGCGGGCCGCTGGCGCGCAGGATGGCGAGCGCGGATTCGCCCGCGGGAGTGGCAGCGGCGGCGATGGTGTCTCCGAGAGGCATGGGGGAGTAGTTTCTTGGTACTTAGTTCTTGGTTCTTGGTTCTTGGTTTTGATGGTCGCGGGGTAGAATGAAGGATGAGAACGGAAGGATGAAGCTTGAAATGCAGATTCGCGCTTGAGTTCCTTTGCGTTTCTGCTCGCTTGTTCTCGTGATCCAACCTTTCTTTGGGCCTGACATTTGCCGAACAATCGTTTACGATTCTTGTCCTATCAATTATGGCCACGTATGTTTACGAAACGATTCCGGAAAAGCCGGGAGATGAGGTGCGGCGCTTTGAAGTGCGCCAATCCATGCGGGATGAGCCGTTGACGCGCGACCCGGAGTCGGGCCTGCCGGTGAAGCGCGTGATTATGGGCGGGTATGGGATAATGACCAAGGGCGCGCAAGCGGCGCCCCAAGGCGGTTGTAGCGGGGGCGAGTGCGGGCTGCCGGCGCCGGGCGGGCATGTGTGCGCGAGCCCGTTGTGCTGCCGGAATTAAAATTGAACCACGGAGACCACGAAGAGCACGGACGGGAAGAGTTTACAGTTTGTGGATTACCATTTACAGTTTCTCCGTGGGCCCTATGGCCTCCGTGGTTAAAAATTTTTATCAAACTGCTTCATGTCCGTCCTCGAATCCATCCGCCTGCGCGGCGTGCGCCAGAACAATTTGCGGGGCTTTGACTTGGATTTACCGCTGGGGAAATTGATTGTGGTGACCGGGTTGAGCGGCGCGGGGAAGTCGTCGCTGGTGTTCGAGACGTTGCACGCGGAGGGCCAGCGGCGGTATGTGGAGACGTTCAGCGCGTATACGCGGCAGTTTTTGGAGCGGCTGGACCGACCGCGGGTGGATGAAATCGAAAACATCCGCCCGTCCATCGCCATTGAGCAGACGAACACAGTTAAGACCTCGCGCTCGACGGTGGGGACGATGACGGAGCTGTGCGATTATTTCAAGGCGTGGTGGCCGCGCGTAGCCCAGTTGCATGACCCGGATACCGGGAAAATTATCGCCGATGACAATCCGCGCACGATTTGGAAAAAGGCGCACGAGCAATGGCCAGGGGCGAGCGCGCTGGTGGCGTTTGCGGTGCGTAAGCCGAAGCAGTTGAAGTGGGAAGAAATATTCGGGCCGTTGCGTGCGCAGGGGTATGCGCGGGCGGTGGTAAGCGAGGAAAACAAAGGAGCAGAGGAACAAAGAAGCAGAGGAACAAAGGGGACAAAAACAGATAAGGAATCCGCAGAGCAGCTACGCGCGAAGGAACAAAAAACACGGGCGCAGCCGGACAGCGCGCTGGCGAAAGAATTAACGGGTGTGGAGCGGCTGGAAGATTTGGAAAAGAATTCGGCGAATTTGCCGGAAGAGGCGGTGTTGCTGGTGGTGCAGGATCGCGTAACGTTGACGGCGGAGAATGAATTGCGATTTTTGGAGGCGGCGCGCACGGCACTACACTTCGGGCAGGGCGCGATGCGGATGCTCCGGGAAGACGGAACGGAACTGGGACGATTTTCGGAAGGGTTGCATTCGCCGCACACGGGAAGAAAATTCCGGCCGGCGACGGCGGGGATGTTTTCGTTCAACTCGCCGCTGGGGGCGTGCGCGAAGTGTCGCGGGTTTGGGCGGGTGATTGAATTGAATGAGCGGCTGGTCCTGCCGAATCCTAAATTAAGCATCGCCGGAGGGGTGTTGCGGCCATTTCAGGGCGAAGTGTATGGCGAGAGTTTGCGCGATTTAATGCGGGCGTGCGTGAAACATAAAATTCCCACGGATGTGCCGTGGCGCGAAATGAGCGCGGCGCAGCGGGAGTTTGTGATGGCGGGGGATCCGGACTTCAGCGAGGACGTGCCGGAGAAACAGTGGTATGGCGTGCGGCGGTTTTTCACGTGGCTGGAGGGAAACACTTATAAAATGCACGTGCGGGTGTTTTTATCGAAATACCGGACGTATAAGACCTGTCCGGATTGCGGTGGGGCGCGGTTGAAGCCCGAGGCGTTGTGGTGGAAGTGGCAGGGGCGGACGCTGCCGGATTTGTATCGGTTACCGGTGAGTGAATTGTTGAGGTTGTTGGAGGAGGAAATCGGAAATCGGAGCGCGGAGCGCGGAAATAAAGAACCCAACAACCATTTAATAAAGTCTGAAACATCAAATCCGAAAGCCGAAACGAACAAACTTCACGAAGGCGATTTGGCGTTGGAGGGGATTTTGACGCGGCTGCGGTATTTGCGCGAGGTGGGGTTGGATTATTTGACGCTGGACCGCGCGACGCGCACGCTGTCGGGCGGAGAAACGGAGCGGGTAAATCTGACGACGTGCTTGGGCTCGGCGTTGGTGGAGACTTTATTTGTGCTCGATGAGCCGAGCGTGGGGCTGCACCCACGGGACATTCACCGGCTAATTGCAATTTTGCGGCGGCTGGCGGATCAGGGAAACACCGTGGTGGTGGTCGAACACGACGAAGCGGTGATGCGCGCGGCGGACCACATCGTGGAAATCGGGCCGCAGCCCGGCAAGCGCGGCGGGCGGCTGGTGTTCAGCGGGACGGTGGCGGAAATCATGCAATCCAAGGAAAGTTTGACGGGCGCGTATTTGAGCGGGAGAAAGAAAATTGCCACCGAGCAGCAGGGAACCGGGAACGGAGAAAAATTAACCATCAAAAAACTTTCCCCAGCTTCATCACCTTTAACTCTGGAAGGGGTAACGCTGCACAATCTTCGCAATCTCAATGTTTCGATTCCCGCAGCTCGACTGGTTGGTTTGTGCGGGGTCTCGGGGTCGGGGAAGAGCACGTTGCTGGAGCGCGCGCTGTATGACGGCTTGCGGGCGCGGCGAGGTGAGCCAGCGGAGGAACCGGCGGCGATGGCAAAAGTCAAAATGCCGCGCTTTGCGGAATTGGTGCTGGTGGATCAATCGCCGGTAAGCCGCACGCCGCGCAGCAATGCGGCGTTGTATTGCGGTGCGTGGGAAGGCATTCGCAATTTGTTCGCGGAAGGCGAAGGCGCGAAGGCGGCGGGATTTACGGCGCGGGATTTTTCATTCAACGCGGGCGAAGGAAGATGCCCGCATTGCCAAGGGCTGGGGAGTGAGCGGGTGGAGATGCAATTCATGAGCGATTTGTATGTGCCGTGCCCCGAGTGCGGTGGAAAACGATTCAAGCCGGAGATATTGAAGTGCGCGTGGAAGGGACACAGCGTGGCGGAGGTGTTGGAATTGGAAGTCGGAGAGGCGGTGGAAGTGTTTGCCGGGCAAAATAAAATCGCCATGCGGTTGCGCGCGCTGATGGAAGTCGGGCTGAGTTATCTGCCGCTGGGGCAGCCGTTGAACACGTTATCCGGCGGAGAATCGCAGCGACTGAAATTGGTGCGGTATTTGGGCGGGTTGGAAGAAAGCGCGGGGCCGTCGCTGCTATTGTTGGATGAGCCGACAACGGGATTGCACCGCGATGATGTGGGCCGCTTGTTGCAGGTGTTGCGGCGATTGGTGGAACGCGGGCACAGCGTGGTGGTGGTCGAGCATCAGCCGGATGTGCTGGCGGCGTGCGATTGGTTGATTGAACTGGGCCCGGAAGCGGGCGCGCAGGGCGGGAAAATCGTGGCCGAAGGAACGCCGGAGGCGGTGGCGAAATTAGCCACGGCGACATCGCCGTTTTTGAGGCAAACGCTCGCAGCAACAGAGAAAAGCGGAACGCGGAATGCGAAACGCGCAAATAGCGCCGATCAAGAAATTACTGCATCCCCGGACGCTATGGCGAAGTCACCGGGTCAGGAAACCCATCTGCGCATCAGCGGCGCGCGGGAGCATAACCTGAAAAATATTTCGTTGGAGATACCGCGACGGAAATTTGTGGTGCTGACGGGAGTGTCGGGCTCGGGCAAATCGTCGCTGGCGTTTGACATCATATTTGCGGAAGGGCAGCGGCGGTTCATGGAAAGCATGTCGGCGTATGCGCGGCAATTTGTGGAGCAGATGCCGCGGCCGGATGTGGACGAAGTGGCGGGGCTGCCGCCGACGGTGGCGATTGAGCAGCGGGTGACGCGCGGCGGCCGCAAGAGTACGGTGGCGACGGTGACGGAAGTCGCGCCATATTTGCGGCTGCTGTTTGCACGGCTGGGCGTGCCCCATAGTTTGGTGACGGGGAAACCGCTGGTCGCCTTGGGGCGCGAAGAAATTGCACGGCGGTTGCGCGCGGAAATCGTCCGGCGGCAAAAACGCGGGGCCACTCATCTTTATTTATTTGCACCGCTAGTGCGCGGACGCAAAGGGCACCACCAACCGCTGGCGGACTGGGCGCGCAACCACGGGCACGAATTAATGCGGTGCGACGGAAAGCTGGTCGCGGTAAATGATTTCCAAAAACTGGACCGCTACCGCGAGCATGATGTGGAAGTGGCCATGGCGGATTTTGGCCGAAAGGCCGCGAAGAAAATTTCCCACGCAGACATTGGCAAAATATTGGATGGAGCGCTGAAGGCCGGTTCAGGAGCGTGCTTTTTATTGGAGCCGAAAGAAAACGAAGCAGTGTGGTTTTCCACCACGCGAACGGATCCGGCCACGGGCGAGGCCTTTCCCGAATTGGATCCGAAACATTTTTCGTGGAATTCGCCGCGCGGGTGGTGTCCACGCTGCCGGGGTTATGGGCGGTTGTTCGCGGAAGTGGAGGCGAATGAGGATTTGTATGCCGAGGCGCCGAGTTATGCGGAGCCGACCGACGAAATTTGCCCGGAGTGCGAGGGCGAGCGGCTGAACCCTCAAGCGCGGGCGGTAAAACTTTATTTTAAAAAAGGGCCAGTGCGTTCGCTGCCAGAATTGGTGGCGCTGGCGCCGGATGAATTGTTGCAGGTGATGGGAAATCTGGACGTGGATGCGCGCGGGAAATTGATAGCCGGCGAAATCATCCCGCAAATGGCGGAGCGGTTGAAGTTTTTGGATCGGGTGGGGTTGGATTATCTGACGCTGGATCGCTCAGCGGATACGTTGTCGGGCGGCGAGGCCCAGCGCATCCGGCTGGCGGCGCAGTTGGGGTCAAATCTCGCGGGGGTGCTGTATGTGTTGGACGAGCCGTCGATTGGGCTGCATGCACGGGATAATGAGCGATTGATTGCATCATTGCGCTCGCTGCAAAAACAGGGGAACTCGCTGCTGGTCGTGGAGCACGATGAGGAAATGCTGCGGCAAGCGGATCAGATCATTGATTTGGGTCCGGGCGCGGGCAAGCATGGCGGACAGGTGGTGGCGCAGGGATCGGTGCGGGAGGTATTGCGGCATAAGGATTCGCTGACGGGGAAATTTTTGCGCGAAGGTTTGAAGCACCCGCAGAAAGGGACCTGGCGGGACGTGGGGGCAGGAAAAGGAGCAGAGGAGCAAACCCCCATCCGGGGGCAACTCCCGTCGCTACGCTCCTGGGTTGGGAGCAGAGGAGTGAAGGGAAAGCGGCCATCCCTGAAAAGCGCCAAAATCCAGCAAACTGAATTCATGGTGGTGCGTGGGGCGAAATTGAGAAATTTGAAAGGCGATGATGCGCGATTTCCGTTGGGGCGGTTGATTGTGGTGTGCGGGCCATCAGGCGCGGGCAAGAGCACGCTGGTGCGCGATGTGTTGGAGCCGGCAGCAAGAATCGCGGTGCAGCGAAAATTGGCGCGGGTGGACGGCAAGCCGTGGAGTTGCCGTGAAGTGACCGGGGCGAATAATTTCGGGCAGGTGATTGAAGTCGGGCAGGATCCGATTGGGCAGACGCCGCGGTCGACCCCGGCAACGTATATTGGTGCGTTCGAACATATCCGCGCGCTGTTTGCGCAGTTGCCCGAGGCGCGGTTGCGCGGGCACGAGGCGGGATGGTTTTCGTTCAACGTCAAGGGCGGGCGGTGCGAGACCTGCGCGGGCGCGGGGCGGGTGAAATTGGAAATGAGTTTCTTGCCGGAGGCGTGGCTGCCGTGCGAGGATTGCGGGGGCGACCGCTACGGGCCGGAGTTGCGCGAGCTGCGCTGGAATGGAAAAAACCTGGCGGAGGTGTTGCGCATGTCGTTCGAAGAGGCGGCGGAATTTTTTGCCGCGCATGGAAAATTAAACAACTTGCTCAAATTGATGAATGAAGCGGGGCTGGGCTATTTGACGCTGGGGCAAAGCAGCCCGACGCTTTCCGGCGGTGAGGCGCAGCGATTGAAACTGGTCAGCGAACTCGCGCGGGGGTTGCCCGGCTATGCGGCGCGGATGCGCGGCCTGGCGACGGAGAAGCACTTGTATATTTTGGAAGAGCCGACGATTGGGCTGCACCAAAGCGATGTCGCACGTTTGATTGATTTGTTGCAGCGGCTGGTGGACCAGGGGCACACAGTCATCATCATCGAACATCATCTCGACATTATCGCGGAGGCGGACTGGGTGGTGGAAATGGGGCCGGAAGGCGGCGATGCGGGCGGGAGAATTTTATATCAAGGGCCGGTCGCGGGACTGGCCGGGCGCAAAGGCTGCCCAACCGGGCCGTATTTGGTGGAGAAATTGAAAGCAAAGTGAAATACCTCATTTTCATTGGCCGATTGGGTTAGGACGAATGCACCCGAGCATATATCAAGCGTTGGAAAAATGATTTTAGCCTAAGGGTACCCACCCTATTAGCGGTGCTGCAAAAGCAGCGTTGCGGAAAATAATTGCGGCGGCCCATTTGACGGGAATGAAAAATGGGGCTATGCTGAATCATGGGTTCGAGAGAGTTGGGCGACATAGATTCGAGCCCGCCACGCGACCCAGCGGAATCAGGCAAATAGAACAACCATCCAAGCGCACCAAAACAAAAACATCCCGCGCCTAATGCCGCGTCGCAGCAGCAAGTGGCAAAGACAACAAGGGAGTTAAAAGTCCGGGCCGCGTGTCTGTTGAGGAGCCCCGCCGGGTTAAGCAGCCTCCCGGCGGGGCCTTTACATAGGTGGCCGTGGCTTTGTCGCTTGCCATAACGGTCTTGAGCAACTGTATTAAATGATACCATGGCGAGTCCGGACATGAGTTTTGTAAAACGCAGGCCCCAAATACCGGAGGCCCGGTTGCCTTTTCCGTGGATCAAGGTTTTGCTGTTTTTGGCGGTGGTAGCAGGCGCAGGAGTGGCTTATTATAAAACTGTCTGGATTTACCGCTTGCCGCAGGAACGAACGCTGACCGATGAGGCGGGGCACGAATTCACGGCGCGGATTGAAAGCCGCGCGGGCGAGATTTTGAAACTGAGCGGCAAAGATGAACCCGGAAGCCCATTGCTGATGCCCATCAAGCATCTTTCGGAAGCAGATCAGGATTTTGCGCAAAAACTCCCGGCGAGCCCGGCGTTGGAATTGCCCCTCGCGTACGCGCTCAAGGGAACGAAGGAGTATCCCCAAAAAGTTACCATCGAAGGGTATAACAGCACTTTTGTGGAATACACCATTCCGTCGGACAAAGACCTGCATTACGCACAGATGGCGGATTTAGACGCGCTAGACCGGGCGGTAATCCAGGAATTTTCGCCCAATTTTGACGCGCGCTATCCCATCGAATACACGTTTACCGACGCTTCCGGCGCCAAAACGCCCGTGCGCCTGGAAGGCCGCACCGACACAATGGTGAAATATGCCACGATCAACGGCGGGACCGAGCATTTGACCGCGCTGTCGCAATTGTCCTCCCAAGATCAAACGGTGTTGAATACGCTGCCGATAAATTCAGTGACGCTGGAATACCCGGTGGAATATACCATGCTCAACAATAGTGGGCAGAAAGTGCCGGTTAGCATCCTGGGCCGGTCGCGCGATTTGGTGGAATACCGCGCGAGCGACGAAGCGGAAGTGCAGTGGCGGCCTATTTCCAAATTAGCGGCAGATGCGCGAATTCTCGTGCAGACCTTGCCGACCACGCTGCAGGATGCGTTGCCCTTGAGCTGGAAAATCGCCGATGGCCATGGCCAGCGCAAAACGGTGTGGGTGACCGCACACAATGCCGACCTCTTGCAATATATCGAGCCGCCCGCGGGACTGCAGACACCGGATGCCGCGGTGACCGATGCCGCGGTGCGTGCGGGAGGCGCGCATTATTTGACGATGGCCAGCCTGCCGCCCGCGGATGCGGAAATCCTCAAATTATTTCCCACGGGATTGCGCGTCAGTTTTCCGCTGACCTGCACGTTGACGAGCCAGGATGGCCAGACGCTGAAGGTGAAAATCATCGGCCAAACCCACACCGCCGTGCGGCTCACTGAGCTGCCCGCGGGAAAGACGACAGATTTGGCCGTGACGCAATTATCCGACCAAGACCAGGCCTTTTTGCAATTGCTGCCCAAAAACTTGAAGGCTCCCGTGGCGACGCCGCCGATACCCACGCAAGTGCAAGTCCAGCAACAGTCGATTCAGATCGCGTTGCAAAAAATTGCGCGGCTGCAAAAATCGATGAATCAACAGAATTTGACCGACCTCGACAAAGCCGCCTTGCAAAAACAAGTGGACGCGACCCAGGCGGACGTCGAGCGGACGCGCAGCCTGATTAGTAAATATTTTGAGGACCGCGTCGCACAACTGCAGCAGGAAAACACGGATTTGCAGGCGCAACTCGGCGGCGATCTATTGGGGCCGGATGACAAGGCGGCGGCGCAGGACAAAATCAGCGCCAATACGCAATTGATCGCCATTATGCACACGCAATTGGAGACGCTGATTGCAGCCGAGAATTGAGGAGTTACTCGCAGAATCCGGATCGTGGCGGGAGCACCGATTGCGAATTATTTTCCAATGTGGCTAATTCGTCTTGGCGCTGGCGGCGGGTTGGGCGGGAACGGTGGAAGCGGACGAGGAGGATTTGGCATCCATTTTCGCTGGCGTGCCGCTTTCCGTCGTAGTGGCGGAGGCCGAGTTATCCGCCACACAATCGGCGGGGGCGGGGGCGACGGATTTGGCCTTGTCGGAAAGAAAGGCGGCAAGGGGAGTCTTGAGGGACTTGATGCCGCTGATGACGCACTCGGCATTGACGATGGAGCCATCCCAGCCGGTGTGGAGGGATTCCGCCTTTTGATTCGTGGCTGCGGCAACTTCGGGCGTGGGCATGTAATAAAGATCCACCTGGTCTTTGCCGTCGATGTCGTAGCGGCGTTGGATGAGTTCGTGCAGATCGATATAGGGCGCGTTGGCCTCTTTGGCAGCTTGGGCGGCCTGGTCCACGTGGTTGTTCACGTCGTTCATTTTGCCATTGGCCCAGTTTTTGCGCGGGGTCAGGGAGCAGATGATGCAGGTGCCGCCCTGATCGCGGGTTTCCTTGACGAATTGTTTGAGATACCAGCCAAAGGTGTGCATGCCCTGGGCGTTGACCTGGTCGCCGGTGCCGACGGGAGTGCTGCCGTCATTCGCGCCGAATTGGAGGATGACGAAATCACCCTTCTTGATTTGGGGCTGCATGTTTTTCCAAAAAAAGCCGTCGTAAAAACTGTGGCTGGTGGTGCCCCCGAACGCGCGATTGACGATGTTGATCTTTTTCATGTCGAAATAATTGACGATGGGCGCGCCCCAGCCCCATTGGTCGTGGTTGCCCACGCCGTCACCAAGCGTGCCGTTGCGGACGGTGGAGTCGCCAATGACCCAAAGCGTGGGGAGGGTGGGGTCGGCCGGGACGGGCGGGAAATAGCGGCCATTGCCCGGAGCGCCAGTTACGGCCACTGTTCCCATTTGGGTGTAGCGGGCAACATCGTTGAGATGCTTGTCGCCGAGAATTTGCGTGGAGGTGGCGGCGCTTTTGGCCGGTGCGGCAGATGCCGACGCACTGGCGGCGGCCGGGGCGGCGCTGGCAGATGCCGAAGCCGCGGCCGGAGCGGGAGTCTGCGCCAAGAGCGCCGTGGAAATAAAACAACTGAAGGTGAGGAGGATATTTTTCATAGAGGGGTGGGTAGAGAATTTATTTGGTCGAGGTAGAAGCGGCGGCGGCGGCGGCGGGAGCTTTAACCGGCAGCGGAGGCTGGCTCACATCCATGGCGGGGATGCGTTTACCGCGTTCGGAAAAATAATTGGCGAGGGGGTCGTCCTTCATGGCTTTCAAGGCCCCGACGACACATTCCGCGTTGGAGACCGCGCCGAGCCAATTCGTGTGGAGGTATTCCGTGGCCGGGGGGCCGTAGTAGGCGGCCACGGCGTCTTTGCCGAGTTGTTCAGATTTACGGGCGATGAGTTCGTAGAGGTCGATGTAAAGGGTGTTGGTGTCTTTGGCGGTTTGCGCGGCCCAGGCGGCGTGGGTGGTATTGTCGCGAAGAAAATGGCCATCGGGCTGGAAGCGGTTGCGCGGAGTCAGCGAGCAGATGATGGGCGTCGCGCCTTTGTCGCGGGTTTCCTTGATGTATTGGGTCATATACCAACCGAAGGTGTGGACAGTCTCGCCATTCACATCCTGGGTTTCATCGCCGATGCCTTTGATGGAAGTTTTGCCGGTGACCGGGGAGCCGTTGTCGTTCGCCCCGAATTGCATGATGACGAAATCGCCCTTCTTCACGTTGTCCAGTACTTTGGACCAGAGGCTGGTGTAAAAACTGCGGCTGCTGGTGCCGCCCATGGCGCGGTTGACGACATTGATGCGAGTGCGGTCAAAATAATATTCAAACGGCGCGCCCCAACCCCAGAGTAAGTCCGAGCCGGTGCCGGTGCCGTTGTGAACCGTCGAGTCGCCAATGAGCCAGATCGTCGGCAACGCGGGATTCATCGGCATGGCATTGAAGGCCTGGCTGTGGAGGACGGGGTCTTCATGCAAATCCGGCGCGGCTGGAGCGGGCGTGGGAGTTTGCGCAAAAAGGGCCGGGCCAAACAAGCAAGCCAGGAGCAGGAGTAGTTTTTTCATGCGTCGGAAGGGTAAAGGGGGGTTAGCGGCCAATAAAATCCGCTCTAGTGGGCGTGGCGAACACAAATATCGAAAGAGGAGTATAACTTATATTTTTATGGGTGTCCATTGGAGTAAATTCGGCCGTACCCTAATTTAAACTTCGTTGGTTAATAAACACTAAATTAAGGGTTTTACTGGATTAGACAATACGGTTCATAAAACGTCGCGATGAACGAGAACAACCTTACGGCATCGGCTTCTTATGTCTATGCGCGTTGCCACTATTGCGGAATAAGTGAAGAAGCGGAGATTTTTAATTCCGATATCGGCTCTGCAAATGCCATCGTGCAATTGAAAATAGCTCATCATGCCCTTGTGTGCCAGAAACGTCTAAGTGAAGAAACGAAATTGCCCAAGGAAAACGGTTGAGCATAAGCATCCGAGGCAGTGATTACACAGTGAAAATTTTCAGTGCCAGCCAGCGACTTTGAAATTAGGGGCCGACCCAAAATTCATTTCGTGGTGGCGGCGGGAGCAGGGGTGCTGGGGGCGGGATTGGCGGCGACGTAAGTCTCCGGCGCGAGCGGAACGGATTGGGCTTTGTTGGAAAGAAATCCGGCGAGCGGCATATTCTTCAACGCCTTGAGGCCGCTGACGACACACTCGGCGTTGATGACTGCGCCGTCCCAACCGGAGTGCAGGCCTTCGCCGCGAGGATTCGTGGCCGAGGGCCAGGGCGCGTAGAGATGGTCTACCGCAGTTTTGCCCACTTCATCAAATTTGAGCTGGATGAGCTCGTGGAGGTCGATGTAGGGAGCGTTGATTTCCTGCGCGGCTTGCGCGGCCCAATCGACGTGGGTGTTTTTATCGGCCATTTTGCCGTCAGCACCCCAGGTTTTGCGCGGCGTGAGCGAGCAGATGATGCAGGTGCCGCCTTGGGCGCGGGTTTCGGTGACGAATTGTTTCAAGTACCAACCGAAAGTGTGCAGCGTGGTTGGCGCACCGCCGCGGCGACCAGTGGCTTGCGAAGTTTCGTCGCCCGTGCCGTCCAAGCTGGCGGAAGTATTGTCATTCGCGCCGAATTGCAGGATGACAAAATCACCTTTCTTGATTTGCGGCTGGAGATTTTTCCAGAAAAAGCCCTCGTAGAACGAACGGCTGCTGGTGCCGCCATAGGCGCGGTTGACGACATTGATTTTCTTGGCGTCGAAATAACCGACGAGCGGCGCGCCCCAGCCCCATTCGTTAAAATTGCTGATGCCGTTGCCGAGCGTGCCATTGCGGACGGTGGAATCGCCAATGACCCAGAGCGTGGGCAGCTTGGGGTCGGCGGGCACGGGAGGATAATACCAACCGTTACCCGGCTGACCCGGCACGGAGACGGTGCCCATTTGCGTGGCGCGGGGCACGTCCTTCTCGTGCGTATCATTGGCTGGCTGCGGAAAATCCGGCGTGGCGGCCGGAGCGGGCTTATCGCCACCGGGGTGGATGATCGCGCCAGTATCGTCGTAAAATTTATTGGGCGACGGAGTGATGGTCGAGGCAGCCGGGGCCGCGAATCCTCGACCGCCCCCGGAAGCCGCAGGGCTGGAAGTGGAGGCAGCGGAGGCAGAGACCACCGCAGGAGCGGAGGACGCGGAGGCCGAGGAACTGGCAGCAGCGGGCATGGCGCTTTGGGCGAAGACGGTGGCATGAATGAAACCGAGGAAAAACAAGATATTTTTCATGGGGCGCAGAAGGGGCAGAGAATGTTTTGCTATCCGTGGTCGATTTTATCCACGAATGGACATGAATAAGAAAGGGAATTAAACGTGGAATGAAAAATGTTTTTCTTATTCGGGTTTATTCGTGGATAAAGTCATTTCGCCACTGCGGCAGGGACATTATTATCCACATACTTCGCGTCGGCGGGGGCGACGGCCTGGCCTTTGGCGGAAAGCAGCGCGGTAAACGGACTGTCCTTCAACGCCTTGAGGCCGGCGACGATGTTGGCGGCGTTGAAGTCCGCGCCCGCCGGGCTGGAGTGCGTGTGATCCTGCGGGAAAAACAGCATCGTTTTTTCACGGCCCATTTTTTCATACAGATCCGCGTTAATATCCGTCAAATCCACGAATGGCACGTTGGCGGCCTTGGCGATTTCACGCGACTCGTCGCGGAAGTTGTGGCCGTGGCCATCGTCAAGACCACGCTCCACCTTGTCGTCGGCGATATTGTATTTATCGGTTTGGGTGACGATGGTGGCGGTTTGCGAGACGGCGGTGCCGAAGGTCGCGTTCGGGTTGGACCAAATGTCGCGCGTGGTGACGGCGAGGACGACGACGTTCGCGCCCTTGGCCTTGGCGTCGGCGATGTATTTGCGCATATACCAGCCGTAGGTGTGAACAGTGGCGGCTGGGCCGGCGTCGCCATCCTTGGCGGGAGCGAGGCCGACGGTGACCGCCGCGCCCTGCGGCAGCGGCACGTCCTGCGTTTCCTCACCCAGGCCCGGCAGCGACGGCCGGTCGCCCGCGCGGCTGGCGCTCGGCGTGCCGGTGTCGTTGTGGCCGAATTGCAGCAGCACATAATCGCCGGGCTTGAGCTGCGCGAGCACCGGGTCCCAATGGCCCTCGGCGATGAACGAGCGGCTCGAGCGGGCGGCGATGGCTTTGTTGAAAATCTGCACCTTGGCCGAATCGAAATAATCCACAAACGGAAAACCCCAGCCGAGAATAACGGCGCTGCGCGTGTTGGCGGTCGAATCGCCAATGATGTAAATGGATGGCTTGCCGGCAGGGGCGGCGGACGCGATGCCGATTGGGGAAACGGCGCCAGACGCCGGGGCGGCATTGGCCGGATTGTAAAGCGCATCGGCGGCAGCGGTGGATGTCACGGTGGAAGTGCCGTCGAGCGGGTCTTTCGCGGGGTCGGCGGCGGGGATGGATTGGCCGATGGCGGAGAAATACGGAGCGAGTGGATCAACCGCGAGCAGCTTGAGGCCACCGATGACGGATTCGGCGTTAATCACCGCGCCATACCAATTGGTGTGCGTGTGCTCGGACGGCGTGGGAACGAAGAGCGGTTCCACTTTGTCCGGCCCGAGGGCATTGTATTTGCGGCCGGTGATGGCGTTTAAGTCGATGTAGGCGACGTTTTCCTTTTTCGCGAGGTCGCCGGCCCAATCGGCGTAGGGAAAGTAATCGGCATTGGCGCGAATGACTTTGCCGTCTGCCCAAATTTTGCGCGGGATAAAGGAGCACACAATCGGAGTCACGCCTTTGGCCTTGGCTTGTTCGACCATCTGCATCATATACCAACCGAAAGTGTGAACGGTTTCGGGTTGGCCGCCGCGGCCGGAGACTTGCTCGGTTTCATCGCCGATGCCGTTGAGGGAGCCGATGGTGGCGTTCGCGCCGGTGAGGTCGCCGTTCTTGTCGTTGTGGCCAAATTGGATGAAGAGGAAGTCGCCCTGCTTCACGTTGCTGAGGACGGCGGGCCAGTTGCTATTATAGAAGGTGCGGCTGCTGGTGCCGCCGAGGGCGCGGTTGACGACGTTGATTTTCGCGCGGTCGAAATAATATTCGATGGGCGCGCCCCAGCCCCACTGGCCATTGCCGGGGTTGGAGCCTTGGCCGTTGCGCACGGTGGAGTCGCCGATGATCCAGATGGTGGGCAGGGCGGCATTCACGGGCAGGGCATTGCCGCCCTGACCGAGGAGCTTCGGGCCGTTGACGTCGTTGGCGGCGGGGGCTTGCGCGGATGCGGGAGAAGTGAAAAACAAGGCGACGCCAAAGAGCGCCAGCCACGGGGAATGGCGAAGCAGATTTTTCATGGGGAATAAGCCAGCTTCGGCAAAACGCCGGGGGACGCTGGGTTGGAGATTAAAAGCTATTTGGCCTGCGTGCCGCCGGCGGCTTTGGTATCCGTGGCCAGATTATCTGAAACATATTGGGCGTCGGCCGTGGCGACGGCTTTGCCTTTATCCGAGAGCATGGCGGTGAAGGGGCTGTTGTGAAGCGCCTTGAGGCCGGAGACGATGACCGAGGCGACGATTTCCGCACCGGCGGGCTTGGTGTGGTTGTGGTCGAGATAATTGACCATGACTTTTTCGCGGCCGATTTTTTCCAGCGTGACGGCCTCAAGGCTGGTCAAGTCGAAGACGGGGACGTGCAGCTTCGCGCCGACGGCCTTGGTCCATTCGGGATATTGTCCCCAATTGGCGCGGTCAACCTTATCGTCCGCGGTGGTGTAGCCATCTTGCTGAGTTAAAATGGCGGCGTCCTTAAAAGTGGCCTTGGGATTCGTCCAGATATCGCGTGCGGTAACAGTGAGGAGGACGACATGGGCGCCTTTGCCCATGGAATCGGTGGCCATTTTCGACATATACCAGCCGTAGGTGTGGTCGCCAGCGTCGTTGACTTCGTCACCGAGGCCCGGGGGGGTGTGCAGGCCACCGTCATTGATGCCGAAAACAATGAGCACATAATCTCCGGATTGAATTTGCGGGAGCACTTTGGGCCAATCACCATTATAATAGGTTTTGCTGGAAGTGCCGGCGTGGGCGACGTTGTTGATTTTGGCTTTGGCGGGGTCGAAGAACGCTTCGATGGCCGTGCCCCAACCCTGCGCGCCGCCCGCGTTGTTCTTGGCGGTGGAGTCGCCGCAAACGAAAATGGAAGGAATGTGCGCCGTGGCGGGAGTCGCAGGTGCGGAAGCCGCCGGCGCCGAGGGCTGGGCGATGGGCGTGCTGGCGGAAGGCGTGGCCGAAGCCGCGGGGGCGGCAGGGGCGTCCGCCGCGAACGCGGAGGAAGCCGAGGCGAATAGCAGCGCGACCGCGAGATCACGCAGGACGGGGGAGAATGCAGGGGGATTTTTCACGTG
>DATHOB010000272.1:0-30719 GCA_035485355.1 Opitutales bacterium
CCGAGGCCGAGAAACGACAGCGCGGCTTCACCCAGAATATAACCGGGGATGGACAAGGTGGCCGCAACGAGCAGGTATCCGGCCAGATTCGGCAGGAAGTGTTTGAAGAGAATCGTCAGCGAATTTTGCCCCATGCACTCCGCGGCGGTGACGAAGGGCCGTTCGCGCAAGGAGAGGCTCATGCCGCGCAACACCCGCGCCGTGCCCGCCCAGCCAATCAGGGACAGGATGACGATGATCACCAGATACATTTCTCCGGAACCAAAGTGGGGCGCCAGCGCCGCGCGCAACGCCAGCAGCAAATAAAGCGTGGGCATGGCCAGCAGGAATTCCACAAAGCGCATGGCAAAAAAATCAAAACTGCCGCCAAAATAGCCTGATAGCCCGCCCACCAGGAATCCCATCACCATGGTGATGGCAATGCCGACCAGGCCAATCGTCAGCGAAATCTGCGACCCATAGAGCAGACGGGAGAACATGTCGCGCCCGGTGGTGTCGCTGCCGAGAAGGTAAAACGGATAATCCCCCGGGTCCACCGGATGGCCGAGTTTCACGGCCAAGGCATCATAATCCGGCACCAGCAGATGGCGGCTGCTCGAGAACAGCCCCCACAATTTATATTCAAAGCCGCGGCCAAAAAACTTCAACGGGATCAATTCCCCCGCCTTCGGCTCGTAATGGGCTGAGGGCGGATCCACGTTTTCGTACACTTGTGCCCATAGCCGGCCATCCTGCCACACCAGCCGCGTGGGAGGATGAAAGGTGTTTTTCAAATTGATTTGGTCAATGGGCCGGGTGGCGAGCACCGGCGCCAATAGCGCGCACCCATAGAGCAAAGCGAGTGTCAGCGCTGCCAGCGCTGTGATCGGCTGCCGCGGCAGGCTGGCGGCCAGTTTTTTCAGCACGGGTATGGCGACCCACAAGAGCACACCACCCGCGGTTAGCAAAATGGCCGCGCCGACGAATTCAATCCGGCCCATGACTTTGTCCATCGCGTCGGTGTTGTCCCACGGCAGCGCGTAAATCCCCAGGCCGAGCGCCAGTATCACGGCGGCGGCAGCCACCAGCGCCCAAGTGCCACCGCGGCGGTGGGCGACGCTGCCGGTGTTCTTTTGTTCCAATCGAATGCGCGGATCTAAAAGCGCCAGCAGGATATCCGCCGCCAGATTGCCCAACACCAGAATAATGGTGCCGATGAGCACCGACGCGATGACCACATATTCATCATGCCGCAAAAACGCGTCGTAAATCAGGCGGCCCAAGCCGGGGTAATTCAACACAATTTCAATCAGGAGCGCGCCGGAGAGCAGGCTGCCCAAGGCAAAGCCCAGCGTCGTGACCAGGGGGTTGAAGGCATTGCGCAGCACATGGAGAAACATGATACGGCCTTCGGGGACGCCTTTGGCGCGGGCGGTGGTCACAAATTCCGCGCGCAGATAATCCAGCATGCTCACGCGCATCACGCGCATCATCGCGGCCACCGTTCCAATCCCCAACGCAAAAGTCGGCAGTACCAAATGCCACGCGTAGTCCCAGAATCGCGCGCCGGGGTGGTAAAAATCGCTGTCGAAGGAGGAACGCCCGCCGATAGGCAACCAGCCGGTGTGCGCAGCGGGAATGAGCAGCAGCAAACCGAGAAAATATTCAGGCACGGAAAGCGCGGCATAGGCCAGCAAAGTCGTCAACCGGTCAATCCACGAATCTTTCTTGATGGCGGCGAGCACCCCCAGCGGCACGGCCAGGCCCCAGGCGAAAATCAGCGAGGTTATTTCCAGTGTCAGCGTCGCGGGCACGCGCTGCATCAACAAGGTCGTCACCGGCACCCGATATTCAAATGAGTCGCCCAAGCTGGGTGGGCCGAAATGCAGCCGCCAGGTGAAGTCGCCATTGTCATCCACAAATTTCACCGGCGAAACTGTGTTAACCCAATGGAAATAGCGTACGTAGGCCGGATTGGGTTGGCCTTGGGAATCCTTATATCCGTATTGGCGCTCCAGTTGGGCGATCAGCGCGGGGGAAACGTCTTTGCGCGCGCGAAATTCGTCGAGCGCGTCGCCCGGAGCCAGGTTCATCAGAAAAAACACCAGCACGCTGATCAACACGAGCAGTGGAATCAGGGAGAGCAACCGGCGGATGATCAAATTCAGCATGGAGGAATTTTATTTTTGTTGCTCCGTCCACAGCTCTTCCAGATTCCAGATGAGCGGGCCCGAGGGCGGCACACGCACATTCTGCCACTTGTTGCGGATGGCCTGGTATTGGTGGGGTGTCACGACGTAGATCACCGGCAATTCTTCGCCAAAAATTTCCTGGATTTGGTCGTAGTCTTTTTTGCGTTCGGCCCGGTCGAAGGTGCGCTCGGAGGCATCCACCAGATCGTCAATCTGCTTTTCCCAAGGAGTGGCCGGGGTCTTTTGCTGGGGGTACCACTCATGGTCCTGGCCATTGCTGCGGAAAAGGTTTTTATTGCCCGAGGGATCGGTTTCGCCCTGCGGGCTGCCAAAGCCGATTAACGACATTTCGTAATCAAACGTATTCAGGGTTTTTTGCAAAACGAGGGAAAAATCAATATAGACGGGTTTGATCTTGATGCCGAGGTCCTGCATATTTTGCACCAAGATGTTGGAGATGTCCACCACCCGGCGGACGCCTTCATACAGCGTCAATTCGATGTCCACGGTGTGGCCATCTTTGTCCACCAGGCGGCCGTCTTTATTCCATCTGAACCCCGCTTCCTTCAGCAATTCCCGCGCCTTCGCCGGGTCATAGGCGTATTGTTTGACATTGGGGTCAATCCAGTGCGGGTTGCCCTGGCTGATGATGGATTTTTCCGGCTCTCCCATGCCGAAATAAACACCTTTGGCGACGCCCTCGCGGTTGAACCCATACATCACCGCCTGGCGGAAACGCTTGTCCGAAAACCACGCGAGTTTGTAGGGCTCCACATACGGTTTGCCATGTTTGTCCTGGCCGGGGTTGAGGTTGAACCAGTAAAAAATGGAATCGGGCAGCGGGCCCATGTCGTGGACGGTGAAACCATAGGTTTTTTCGCCTTTGCTCACCCACGCCAAATCCGTGCCGGGAATGCCGGGGTTCCAGGCGGCATCCGATTGGCCCGTGGCAAACAGCATCATTTCCATTTCCGGCGTGGCGACTTTTTGGATGATGAAAAAGTCCACATACGGCAGCCGCTGGCCAGCGGAATCGGCCCGCCAGTAATAGGGGTTGGCCGCGTAAACGATGCGTTCGGCCGGGGTGTAAGATTTCACCACGAACGGGCCGGTGCCGACGAGTTCTTCCGGATGGTCAATCGCCGTCTGGGTGGACCATTGCTTCATGAACGAGCCGTCCTTCAACGAGAACTCCAGTTTGTGTTTGGGGAGGATGAGGATGTTGTTGATGTCATTGATAAACGGCGAATAAATCACCGGGGTGATGATTTCCACAGTATAGTCGTCAATTTTGCGGTAGCGGGGGATTTCGCCGTTGAAGGAAAACTGGTCATACATCTCATTGGGGAATGCCGGTATCTTTTCACCGGTCGCGGGATCTGTTTTTTGGGTGAAAACGCAATCCAGAGTAAAAATCACATCGTCGGCGTTGAAGGGCACGCCATCGCTCCATTTCACCCCTTGGCGCAAATGGAAGGTGTAGGTTTTTTTGTCGTCTCCGATTTCCCAGGACTTCGCCAGCCCGGGAATGTTGCTGGCGGTCATCGGGTCGTAGTTGACCAGGGGGCTGAGAAAATAAGTCGCCGCCTGCATGGAACTCAGATCCGCCGGGACGAGGTAATTAAAAGTTTTCGGCTCATCAACATCCACCACGACAAACGTGCCGCCATATTTGCCGGGCGGAGTTTGGGATATGTCCACTTCCTCCCCCGGTGCCGGTCGCGCGCCGTGGTTGGAAGTCGGCGGTGGCTTGCACCCGGCCAGCATCATACTCACCAACCCGAGACTGGCCCAAAAATAAATTCGCCAGCAGGAGTGGCCGAAACGGCGTGCGGGTGGGCGAAGGCGGCGAAACATGGCGCGGGGCGTGGATGCTCTCGGCAAAGTCACTTGAATATCGCGAATTCTGTGGAGCTTATCAATCAAAACAACTGTTTGCCGAAAAAGGCACCGCCTTCGCCAGCGGGGCTGCGGCCATTGGCCGGAATTTTCTGCTGGGTGTGCGCTTGACGATGGCCAAAGGGAGTTTCATCCTTAACTGGCTTTTTATTCAGTGGCTGGTCTCCGACTTATCCCCGCTAAAAAAATTACCCCATGAAAAAATCTTCTCTATCTTTGCCTCCATTGCGCGCGATTTTTGGTCCGCGCCTGGTAGCAGCGTGGGTTGCTGCGTTGCTCGTCGGTGCGTGTGCCCAGGTTCCTCCTCCCGCCGTGCAAAGCACTGCGCCCGCCGCGCCCGTAACCCAAGCCGCCCCCGCCCAGCCCGCGTCGGTCGCACCCATCGCTCCCGCGCCCACGATTGCCCAAACTGCTCCAGATCGTTTGGTGGTCACCGGAACCGATGCGCCCAAGTTCGCGCCGATAGATCCGTTAGAGCGCGACAAGCTGCCTTTCACGCCCGCCACTTTTAAATCCGTCAATCCCAACCTGCCCACGCTCGTCGTGGCCGGGGATTCCACCGCCCAAGCTGGCGACCCCAACCATCGCGGCTGGGCGGCGCTCTTGGTTGATTATTTCGACACCAGCAAAATCAACCTCGTCAATCCTTCCATCGGCGGGCGCTCATTTCGTTCATTCTACCATGAAGGCCACTGGGACGATGTGGTCAAGGGGCTGAAGCCCGGCGACATTGTCATGATCCAATTCGGCCATAACGACGGCGGCAACGCGGCCACCGACACCAAAGGCCGCGCCGATGTGCAGGGAGACGGCGACGCGACTGTGGAAGGCGTGGACTCCAAAGGCCAGCCCGAGACCGTCCACACCCTCGGTTGGTATTTGCGCACTTACATTGCCGATACACGCTCCAAGGGGGCGATTCCGTATGTCATGAGCGCCACGCCCTACAATCGTTGGGCGAACGGCATGTTCCGCCACCTGCCGGGCGACTTGTCCGCCACGCAAATACCCATCGCGAAGGAATTGAATGTCCCTTATTTCGACCACACGACCATGATCACCGACCGCTTTGACGCCATGGGTCAGGACGAAGTCAGCAAATTGTTCTTCACCGATAATCTCCACACCCGCACGGCCGGGGCCATCTACAATGCCGAGGCGTTCATCGCCGGCATCAAGGCGATGCATATTCAAGTATTGATGGATGCGCTGAATGACCGTGGCAAAGCCATTCCCGCTTTTGTTCCTACTGCTGCTCCAGCCCCCTAAGCAATGGGGTCGGGTGATGGCGGGGAAAAGGATACCTGAATATTACATAATCTTCAGGTAACTTGGTATCTGCTAGTCTCACCACCCCTATGAAATCACTCTCTCGTTGCACCCTGCCCATCTTCGCCGCTGCGTTCGCTTTGCCGACACTCACCGGATTCGCCCAAACCGCCCCGGCTACCGCCCCCGCGGCCAAGCCGTATAAGATAATTCAAACCACACAAATTCCCGCCACTGGTGGACTTGACTATATCGCGGCGGACAGCGTCAACCGCCGGGTCTATTCCGCGGGTGGCAGCGTGGTCAACGTGTTCGACCTCGATACATACAAGTTAGTGGGCACTCTGCCCAATGCCTCCGGCCATGGTGTTGCGCTCGACCCGGAAGACCATACCGGCCTTGTCTCCGGCACCAATGCGGTCTTCTTTAACACCACGACCCTCACGCCCATTAAAACGGTGTCGGCGCCCGGCGCGGACGGTTATCTCTATGATCCGTTCACCCACCACTTCATTATTCTCAGCCACGGCGCACCCAACCTCCACTACTTTGATTCCAAAGACGGTTCGGACGTGGGCACAACGGACGCCATTGGGCCCAACGATTCCAATGCCAACGTCGAGCAAGGTGTGACCGACGGCCAGGGCAATCTTTACTTTGACTGTTCCACCCAGAGCTGCATCGCCGTGGTGGATGCCAAGACGATGAAGGTAACCGGGCATTATGACTTGGGTTCCAGCGGTGGCGGCGCCGCGGGTTTGGCGATTGACGCCAAAAACCACATTCTCTTCGCCATGTGCCGTGGTGCGGGTGGTCGCGGAGCGCCGGCGGGCGGCGCGGCTGCCAGCGGACCGACGTGCGTCATCCTGAGCGCCACTGACGGCAAAATCATTACCACGCTTCCCCTCGCGGGCGGCAGCGACGGCGCGGTCTTCAATCCCAATACCATGGAAGCCTTTAGCTCTTCCGGCGGCGGCAACGGCACCCTGTCCATCATCAAGGAAAACAGCCCGACTGATTTTGTGGTGGAAGATACGGTAACGACCAAAACCAACGCCAAATGCTGCACCTTGGATACCAAGACCAATAACATCATCGTGCACACCACGGAAGCCGCTCCCCGTCCTGCGGCCCCCGCCGCTTCCGCTTCGGCCTCGGCGGCATCAGCCATGGCTCCGACCTCAGCTGCTCCCGCGACGGCTTCCGCCGCTCCGGCCCCGGCCGCAGCCTCGGCTTCGGCCGCTCCCATGGCGGCATCCGCTTCGGGTGGCCGTCGCGGTGGTGGTCGTGGTCCGGTCGGCCCGCAGAATTTGGACATCATCTTCATTGGTCGCGACAGCGCCAAGTAAGATTTATTCTAAACCACGGATGGCACGGATAGGGTAAGTAAAAGGTGCGTCGTCGCCGACGTATTATTCCACCTCCTATCTGTGGCATCCGTGGTTTTTTATTTTATTGGGACTGCGCGACGCGGCTTTCACTCCGCGGCCGAGCCAGCGACCCGGATGACCAACGCGGTCGTGTTGTCGCGGCCATCCTGTTCAAGGGATGCGTCCACCAACCGGCTCGCAACCTCGGGGCTGGGGCCCAGCGGAGTCGTGGCGCGCAAAATATCCGTCACTTGGTGGTCGTATAGCCCTTCGACCAGCCCATCCGAGCAGAGCATAAAAATATCGCCGGGTTCGTAGGCCACCGCGCCAACCTGGGGCTGCACAAACTGGTTGCTCCCGCCGAGCGCTTTTTGGAGCACGTTGCGCCGCGGGTGCATGCGTGCCTCGCGTTCATTAAGCATCCCACGGCGGAAGAGCCAGCCCACATGGGTGTCATCCTGGCTGAGCTGTTTGATTTTGTCCTCCCGCGCGGGGAGATAATAGACCCGGCTGTCGCCCACATGGGCATAATACATTTTTTCGCGCGTAAACCAGCAGAGGCTCAAAGTCGTTTCCATGCCTTTGCATTCCTCGTAGCTGGCGCCCAGTTTCACCAACGCGCGGTGGATTTCGCCGAATAGCTCCTCCAGCACATCATCCACGCCGGTGGGCAGGCCCACGGCGGAGTGGCGGTATTCGCGCGGGAGCAACGCGGTGATTTTTTCGACCGCGATGCGGCTGGCGATTTCCCCGGCCTTGGCCCCGCCCATGCCATCACACACCGCAAAGGCGAGATCGGCATGGTGCATGGAGGCCTCGCCAAATTT
Organism: Opitutales bacterium; assembly: GCA_035485355.1. Lineage (GTDB taxonomy): Bacteria > Verrucomicrobiota > Verrucomicrobiia > Opitutales > JABDGR01 > JABDGR01. The sequence goes on from DATHOB010000272.1 coordinate 7,537, forward strand.
CCCCAAAAAATGAACTTCCTGCGCGTCGAATTGCAGACCGAGGAAGGCATCTTCGTTATTTTTGCGCACCTTGCCAAGGTCCGTCCGCCCCGACCATAAAAGATGGCAGGAGGGGGGCAGGGTAGATGCGCTCGAAGATGTTTCCATGGCGGGGGGCTACTCAAAGCCCGGAAGGATGGTGGCGAACTCAAAATCAATCACGCAAAATCGCCCGTCGGCTTGGCGGTAGGTGACATTGCGGATGTCGGCATCGTCGTGGCGGACGCCGTATTTCTCCAACTCAGCAAACAAATCGCGTAGGCGGTCGGCGTCGAGATGCTCGACGCGGCTGCCGCAATTGGTGGTGACGATGCGGAGCTCCGCCGCATCGGCTTCCAGGAGGCGGGGGACAAAGGGGCAGCCCCGCGCGGCCAGGAACTTAAGCACCCGCACTTCGTTATCAAAACGTTTGGGGGCGTCCGAGCCATGGTACGCCTTGAACACCCGCCCGTCATAGGACAGGCGGACCGTGGCGCGAAGGGTGTTTTTGACCAAATCCATGGAAATTTTGCGTAAAAATAATGAACAATGTCCGCTTGTTTACCGTAGAATGGCATCATATCTGCTTTAAAAGTTTCTCGCGAACAATGGCATTCTACTTGCTTACTCTTTTAACTCCATCCTATAACTCCGGGCGGTTTGCCTGAAAGTTAATCTGAACCAAAATAGCATACCAACATCCTACACCCTACATCCATGGCCAAATACAAACTCGAATATCTCTGGCTGGACGGCTACACGCCCGTCGCCAACATCCGCGGCAAAACGCAGCTCAAGGACTACGACAGTTTTCCGAAGCTGGAGCAATTGCCCATGTGGGGCTTCGACGGAAGCTCGACCCGCCAGGCGGAAGGACACAGTTCCGACTGCATGCTAAAACCCGTGGCGGTTTATCCGGATTCTACGAAAAAGAACGGCGTCCTCGTCATGTGCGAAGTCATGATGCCCGACGGCAAAACGCCGCATCCGTCCAACGCCCGCGCGACCGTCCTCGACGATCCCGGTGCCTGGTTCGGCTTTGAGCAGGAATACTTTCTGTACCGTGACGGCGTACCCCTGGGCTTCCCCATTGGCGGTGGATTCCCGCCCCCGCAGGGCGAGTATTACACGGGCGTCGGCTACAAAAACGTCGGCGACATCGCCCGCGAAATTGTGGACACGCACCTCGACATTTGCCTCGACGCCGGCATTAACCACGAAGGCATTAATTCCGAAGTGGCCAAAGGCCAGTGGGAATTCCAAATCTTCGGCAAAGGCTCCAAAAACGCCGCCGACCAGATGTGGGTTGCCCGCTACATCCTGATGCGCCTCTGCGAAAAATACAAAGTCGACGTCAACTGGCATTGCAAGCCGCTCGGCAAAGACGTGGATTGGAACGGCTCCGGCATGCACTCGAACTTCTCGACCACGCACCTGCGCGAAGTCGGCGGCAAGCCGTATTTCGAGGCCCTCATGGCCGCGTTCGACAAATACAAGAACGAGCACATCGCCGTCTATGGCCCGGACAATCACCTGCGCCTCACCGGCCTGCACGAAACGCAGTCCATCGACAAATTCAACTACGGCATCGCCAACCGCGGCGCGTCCGTCCGTGTGCCTCATAGCTTCGTGAACGCGGGCTATAAAGGCTACCTGGAAGACCGCCGCCCGAACTCGCAAGGGGATCCGTATAAGATCGCGAGCCGCATCTTGCAGACCATCGCCACCGTCCCGACCAAATAAGACCACGGTCTTAATCGTCGGCACTGGCCATCGAGCGGGCCGTTCTGGGAATCATAAAAGATTCCTGGAGCGGCCTGTTTTTTTGCGTGACTAGAAACTGACCAGCAGAAAAAACGGCGCTGGAAAGATGCCTCTTATTTGCTCCGCCAAACCAACCCTCCCAGCTAAAAGCAACTTGCCTTTTGTAGTTTAGCTCAACTCAGCGACTTGCGGTGTCTTTTTGAAACGGCGATAACCCGCGAGCGCAAGCACGACCAAGCCGCCGGCGAGCGCCGTGGTGGCGGGCTCGGGAATAGCGGCGACGTTGTCCCAGTCCACCGAGTAACTGCCAGCCTGGCCGAAATTGTAGCCTTGAATCATGCCGCGGATGAGGTCGTCGCCCTGGGTGGTGGATTCGGTGTAGACTTCCGAACCGTCGAGGTAAAAGCCGTAGAGATTGTTGCTGTAGGTTATCGCCAGGGTATGCCACGCATCAAAGGAGAAATTAGTCGGCATGACCAAGTCAACCCAGCCCAGATTATCGTCGAAAACCCGGAAGGTAAACGCGCGATCCGAAGCTGCTGCATTAAACATGTCGGTCGGGCTGGCATTGGTGAAGCCAATGATGGGAAAATCACCGCCGTTGGGATCGGTGCCGGTCTGGCCCCAGAGATCGCTGCGGATGATTTCGCCGGTCGTAGTGTCGAATGACGAGGAGATGTACGCCTCAGCCGAGAGCGACCAATCGCCGTTGCCGGTGATGTTGGCAAACCGCATTTCCCCCTGGGTATTGTAGAAGGCGCCGGTGAAATCGAAGCCATCGTTGGCCCCATCGGGCCGGTTGGCCGCGCTGTCGGCCTCGTCGATGGTAAGCTGCAGGCGGTTATCGCCGTCGAAAAACACGGAATTGAATCCCGCTGGAGCGTAGCGGTTGAGAACCCAGTCGGGGCTGATGGTGTCGAAAGTATCAATGATCTGGGCTGAAGCCACTCCCGAGAGTGTAATAAGGGCAAAAGCGGCGAGAATGGAGGCCCCGAAGCGGGAACTGCGGATTTTTGAGAAAAAGGAGATTGGCATAATTGGTTGTTGGAAAAGAAAGTGATTAAAACGTCAGATATTCTTCACCGTAACGGATCAGCATGGCGGAAATACTCAAATCAAGCGAACGTTTGTTCCAGTTTGGCCCACACGGAGCCGTGTTAGTAGCGCAGGTTATGCAACTGGCCGAACTAACGCACCATCCGTGACCTTGAAATTAACCCCTAAGCGAGCGAATTGAGCGACGACTTGAGTCGACATTCCACAGGGCGCTAGCCCCCAGCGTTGAGTAAACGCAGAACCTACTCCATGCGGTCGCTCGCGTCGGTGGAAGGTTACGCTCGCAGGGCTCCGACGTAGCGGTAGGTGTTTATGACAATTCCCGTGGACATCGCCTTCGTGCTGACGAGAGCGAGTTCGCGCGGGCTGGCCTGATCTGAATAGAAGTGTTTGCCCCGCCCGAGCAAGAGTGGGTAGACGAGCAGCACCACCTCATCGACCAAGTCCTGCTCGATCAGCAAAGTCGTCAGTGTCGCGCTGCCCCAAACGATTAGGTCTTGGTCGCCCGTGGCTTTGACGCGGCGCACTCCTTCTACGATGTCAGGGCCGAGGGACTCGACCGGCCCCCAGCCGAGGCTCTCGGGCCGGTGGGTGGCGACAAATTTTGTCGCGGCGTTCAGGCCGTCCGCGATCGGGCTGCTCTCGGCCTTCGGCCAATAACGCGACCAGAGATCGTAGGTGCGGCGGCCCAGCAGTAGATCGAAGCCGCTGCCCTGCGCCGCGGCGACGGCGTCTCTCCCAGCGGGGCTTCGATACGGGGCCATCCATCCGCCATTCGCGAAGTCGCTGTCGTCGTTCGGCGCTCCGGGTTGGATGACGCCGTCCAGCGAGACATGTTCGAAAATCCTGATTTTTCTCATTTTGGGTCTTCCATTAAAAACTCTCCGCCCAAACTCGGCAAACCCAAAGCCATGAAAAAATAATTTCCGATCCATGATCATTTCACAGCGCGGGTGTTTACGGTTGTTCGGCGGTGATGTGCTCGGCTTCCCAGGCGGTAAAATCATTATTCGGGGAGGTGGCGGATTCAACATGGCCATCGACAAAAGCGTAAACGCGGCACCATTGGCCATCGGGCAGTTGGAAGGCGCTTTCGGTAAGCAGCACGTTGCGGTCCGGATGCTTGATCATTGCCATGACCGAACCATCGCTAAAAGCATGAATCGCTTCCAACTTGACCACTTGATTGGGATTCAAGTTGGCCGCTGTGGTATTGGCCCAGTCCTTCATGTTTTTGGGAGAAGTGAAAGGGTTGTCCTCGCTGCCTTTATTTATTTCATCAAGCAGGGATGCAACCAATGCCTTCATCACTTCTTCATGGGGAGCGATGATAGCGGCGGCATCCATTTGAGTCGCGGCTGGCCCAGCCAACGTGGTTGATGCCGGAACTGATGCAGTGGCTGCGATTGGCTTGGTGGTAGTTGAAGCAGTGGCAGTCGTCGGCTTGGCCAATAATTCAACTGGATTTGCGGAGGGCCTGGAGGCCGCGACCACAGTGGTATTCGCCTTCGGCTTCTCTTGAGTTGCTTGGTTATCCGCCCAAGGATGAAGTTCGAGGACGGAGATCAACGCGACAAGAACAATAATGGCTAGGCCGATTTTGATTTTGGTTTGGCTCATAAAAATTAGAAATTTAAGCAAAGCGAGGCTGCCACCGGCCGCTGCCGCGACTTGGGCCGCGGCGGAAATTTTGCCCGCCAAATAAGTCGGGGCGGGGTGAATGGCGTGTTGGGAAAGCATGGGAACCAGCACGAGGGCTGGCACGGCGACACCGTTTTTTGAAAAATATTCGCGAAGCTTTTCCAATGCGCGATGCACGCGTTTTTGCGCGGCATCGTCGGACAGGCCGAGACTCGCGCCAATATCCCGCAGGCTGCGTCCCGCGAAAAAACGTTCAACGACGAGATTCTGCTCGGCCTCATCCAGCTGGGCCATGCCTTCATCCAGCAGTGGGGCAATGTGTTCCCAGGCGGCGTGGGAATTCTGGAATATTTCGGAGAGTTGCATGGCGGCGGTTTCGTTGTGGCGACGGCGTTTTTCAGTGCGTAGGGCGTTATAGGCAGTATGGCAGGTGATACGGTACAGCCAGCCGGGGAGGGCGTTGCCGTCGCGCAGGGTGGGCGCGCGGTGGGCGAGCTGGATGAAAACGTTCTGCGCCACGTCTTCGGCCAAGGCGGGTTGGCGGGTAATGCGCACGGCCGTCGAGTAAACGAGGGGGAGGTGCCGGTTCACCAACTCGGTGAAAGCCGCCTGGGACCGATGGGTCAGGTAGCTCTCCAGTAGGGCGCGGTCGTCCATGACAGCCATTATAACTATACTGACACCGGCCAAAGACAAATTCCGACGAGCCACCTGTTTATTATTCGCAACCGCGGTGCGTCCGCCTGCCAAATAAATTATCGAACTCTATTTAAAAATCATCCGACTTTGCCCCTCAACTTCAATGGTTCTGGTGGCCTTATTCCATTCCGGTAGGGATAAACCCCATTGGAATATGCACCGCAAAGATGTAAATTAACCGCATCATGAAACGCTCCCAGCTACTTCTTTCCTTACTCATTGCGGCTTTGTTCGTCGGTTGCGACAAATCCTCCTCCAGCAGCAGCGACGCTACGGCGGCCCAGCAACTGGATCAGGCCAAAGCGGACACCAAGCAGGCGGCGCAAGACATGAAGGACTATACTTACGCGCAAAAGGACGCCTTTATCGCAAAAATGCAGGCGGAGCTGGACGAGCTGAATGCGGAACTTGCCCAGCTCTCCGCGAAAATTGCCCACGCCAGTGACGCGGCCAAGGCTGCGGCCCAACCGAAAATCGACGCCTTAAAGGCGCAGGTGGCCGATCTGGGTGCGCAACTGGATCAGGTCAAAAGCTCCACGGAATCGACTTGGGACAAGGTCAAAGACGGCGCGCAAAAAGCCTATGACTCCACTGTGCAAGCATTCAAAGACGCCGGCGCGTGGATTGATAAACAGGTCAATTCCTGAGGTGCGGAAGTTGCGGGGGGCATTGAGGTAGCGCGGTGGTTATGTCCACATTTTGTCATCTTTGTTTCCGTGTCTTGCATGTTGGTCTCGCGTAGCGAGACGCTGATAATAGCCGTGGGCTTTAGCCCACGGTATGGAGGTTGAAGTTTCACCGCGTCACGTAGTGACGCTTGAAGTTAGGCAACCAAGCCAACCTCAAGCGTCGCTACGCGACAATACAACGAGCCGCGCACAATTGCAGGTGGCAAATAGGGGAATAGCGCGGGCTAAAGCACCGCGCTACCCCAATCTCGTCTCTCCAATGATGGTTGGGCACAGTGGCAATTTGCCTTGGCCCCAGCGTAAGGAAGAATTAAGCTGCGTGGCTCGGGCTATTCCCGTAGTGCCGGGGCACTGCTTAATTCTTACTTCTTAATTCGTTTGAACCGCGTCCACCTCAAGACGTATGGCTGCCAGATGAACGAGCGCGACTCGGAAGCGGTCGCGTCGCTCCTGCGTGGCCGCGGCTACGCGATGGTGGAGGACGAGGCGGAGGCGGACATCGTCCTGCTCAACACCTGCGCGGTGCGCGACTTGGCGGAGCAGAAGGCCATTGGCAAGGCGGCCCATTTGATGAAGCGCAAGCGGCGCAACCCGCGCTTCCTCGTCGGCGTCCTCGGCTGCATGGCGCAGAACCGCGGCGTGGATTTACTCGACCGGCTCCCGGATTTGGACTTGCTCGTCGGCACGCAGAAATTTCACCGCGTGCCGGACATGCTCGATAATCTGCGCGCCACCATCCAGGGCCAGGGCCCGCAGCCCGCGACGTTGGTGGACCTCGACATCGAGGCCGGTTCGCAAAACGAAATCCGCGGACATTTTAATCCCGCGGCAATTGAGAGTGGGGCGGAGCAGCCCGACGCTCCGCAAGTATCGGCCTATGTTTCCATCATGCAGGGGTGCAACATGCACTGCACGTTTTGCATCGTGCCGAAAACCCGCGGCGAGGAACGCTCGCGCCCGCTGGACGACATTGTGCGCGAGGCCGAGGAACTCGTCGCCCATGGCACGCGCGAAATCACTTTGCTCGGGCAAATTGTGACGAGTTATGGGCGGCGCGAGTTTCCCATGGTCGGGGGCAAGACGCCGTTTGTGCAATTGCTCGAACGGCTGCACAATTTACCGGATTTGCAACGCATCCGCTTCACCTCGCCCCACCCGAGCGGGTTCAAGGCGGACTTGATTGCGGCGTATCGCGATTTGCCCAAGCTCGGCGAATACGTGCACCTGCCCATGCAGAGCGGGTCGGACCGCATTCTGCGCGCGATGAATCGGCCCTATACCAGTGATTCGTATCGGCGGCTCATCGCGCAGCTCCGCGCGGCGCAGCCGCAAATGTGGTTTTCGACGGACATCATCGTCGGCTTCCCCGGCGAAACGGACGAGGACTTTGCCGCCACGCGGGAGTTGTTTACGGAATGCGGTTTCGAGATGGGCTACCTGTTTAAATATTCGACGCGCACCGGCACGCCCGCGGCGGAAATGCCCGGCCAGGTGCCCGTGGAAGTGGCCGAGGCGCGGCATCGGGAATTGATGGCGATTTTGGAAAAACGTTCGCTGGCGCGGCACGAGGCGCTCGTCGGCACCACGCAGGAAGTCCTCGCCCAGGAACCCGCGCAGCGTCCGCCCGGCCGGTTGCTGGGGCGCACGCGCGGTTACCGCAAAGTGTTTTTCGACGCTTCGGTGGAAACGCTGGGCGAACTGGTTTCCGTGCGCATCACGCGGGCGACGGTCGCGGCACTCGAAGGCGAGTTGGTGTGAATGGGATTGGCGTAGCGCGGCGGCTACACTCCCTTTTTCCCACTTGCATTTAGCGATTAATATAAGGGCATTTGCGAAAGAAAGGAGAGTTTTGCGTATGCTGATCGGCCAGTGGTAGGAAAACCGTAGGAGACCATCAAGCCCGTTGCGTCCTGTACTGATCCTGATTTCCATTATTTTATTCGGTAGTGTCAGTTTGCTTTCAGTTTTGCCGCGATGCCCGCGACGTGCTTGCCCTGAAAACGGGCCATCGTCAGTTCCTTGGCGCTAGGCAGGCGAGAACCATCAGGACCTGCGATTGTTCCAGCTCCGTAGGGGCTGCCCCCGCGCACTTCGCTAACATCCATCATCTCCGGAATGGCGTAAGGCAGACCCGCGTAAATCATGCCATGATGCAGCAAAGTGGGGATGAAGGTGAGAATAGTTGACTCATTTCCACCACCTGTGCCGGTGCTGGTAAAAACGCTGCCAACTTTTCCAACGAGGGCGCCCTTGAGCCACAAGCTTCCCGTCCGGTCGAGAAAGTTCCGCATCTGTCCGGCCATGTTCCCGAATCTTGTGGGAGTGCCAAAGATGATGGCATCGTATTGCGGAAGTTCATCCGGCGTTGCAAACGGTGCCTCCTGCTCAAGCTTCGCCCCGTATTGCTTGGCCACTTCGGGCGACATCGTATCGGGAACGCGTTTTATCACCACATCGGCATTCGCAGAGCGAGCGCCTTCGGCAACAGCCTTGGCCATGATCTCAATATGGCCATACATTGAGTAATAGAGAATGAGCAAGTTTGGCATGTTTTTGTGCTCCTTTTGAACGTTAATCTTTTTGCACCAAATCTTTCACGCCGTTGGGAAACATTGCGCGGGCGACTTCCACGGTGTCACAAAATTCCCGCAAGAGCTTTATCTTTCCGTTTTCTGCAATAAGCCGCCCTCCATAGAGCTGCCGGTAGCGGCGGCCGGTTTTTTTAATCACGGCGTCCACCTCGTATTCACCGGAGACGTGATTTTCGTCTTCACCCGGGAAGATTTTGATGTTCTTAAACTTAAAATTCTCCGCGCCGTCCATGACGGGGGCAAAAAACCGCCGCAAAGCCTCTTTCCCCTGATAGCGGATCGGAAGGTTGACCGACCCGAAATAGGGAAATTCAATTCCGCCATCGTCCGCGAATAACGCTATCGCCCTTTCCGTTTCGCCCGCGGAAATGGCCGCGAGGTAGGTTTCGAGGAGTTGCTTGGCGGTTTTCATGTTTTCAAGTCTTTCGATTGTGGGTTGAATTTCTCCCGGCGATCAATGGGGTTTGCCGGGTCATCTTTTTCTTCTTTTGCCAGATCGTTGTTCGCGGTCCAGATTCGCGGTTTCCAACACCTCGCGTTCGGCCAGAAACCAATGGTGTTCGTGATCGCCATGCCCGCCGCCGCTCTCAAGCCAGATGTGGTATGCGCGCTCCTCAATCATCTGGCGCAAGACCGCATCCGGGTGGTTACGGATGTTCTGGCTTGCATCAGTGTTGGTGTTCATTTGGCTCCGCCTTCGTCAGGTCCGTTCACGCTGCCGACTTTGCGGAATATATCACAAAGAGCCGCTGGATGGCTAATGCCATGTTTTTGGTGTTGCTCATACTTTTAGTAATGTCTATGCCGGGTTCATGGAACTCCGCCACTTAAGATATTTTGCTGCCGTGGCCGCGCTGGGAAGTTTTAGCCGGGCGGCAAAGCAATTGCACCTGACGCAACCGGCCTTGAGCCGCCAGGTAAAAAGTCTGGAAGACGAAATCGGAGTCGCACTTATCGCTCGCGGCCAAAACACCATTTCCCTGACTTCGGCAGGGGAAAGCTTCTACGAAGAAGCGAAAGATATTCTCGCTCGGGTGGATGTCGCGGTTCGGAGAATCAAAACCCGCCAGGAGGGGGAGATGCTGCGGGTTGGGTATGTTCATTCCCTCACTGCCGGAATCATGCCACGGATCGTTGAGCGCTTCCAGTCTTACAACAAGGATGTTTTTCTTGAGCTTTCCGATCTCACGACCGAGACGATGTGGCAAAGAGCCGCCGCCGAACAAATTGACATCGCGATCCTTCCCAAGAGCTTGGAAGCGCGGTTCCAAGGGTTCCAGTGGGTGGAATTGCAACGGCTCGCGCCCATGCTTGTGGTCTCTAAAAGAAACCCGCTCGCGAAATTGACCAAGATTCATCCCAAAAAGCTCCGCGACAAGATGTTGCTCGGCTTGGGCGCGGACAAATATCCAGAATATGTTCCGCGACTTAAAGCCATTCTCGAACCATTTGGCGTTAAGCCACAATTACGCAATCACACTTCAGAAGACATCGCCGCGCTGTTCATCGCCATTGAGGCACAGGCAGGAATGGCGGTCTTGACCGAGGGCATTTTCCCCATGCTTCCCGCAACCCTCACAGCGCGTCGGTTCGCGCCCGAGTTAGCTCCGCTCCTGATTGCGGCGGGGATACCAACGCTCCGGCCCAACCCGCATTCCGACGCCTTCCTGAAAATCCTGTTGGAGGAAATAAACACATTCTCCCGTCGCAAAAAATAGCAGGTTGACCGAGGTTCATATATTCAACAATCCAATGGATAACGAAGGAGAGAAACCATATGATTGATCACATTATTTTGACCGTGAGCGACGTGGAGCGCTCACTTAAGTTCTATACGGCTGCACTCAAGCCTCTGAAAATAAAAATGTTCATGCCTTACAAAGGCACCGCTGGACATCCGGATCTATGGGGTTTTGGTGATGGCCAAAAGGCTTTTTTCTGGCTGAAACAGGGTAAGCCTGATCCAGCCTCAATCCACTGGGGCTTCAAGGCAGAAAACAATAAAGCGGTGGACGCCTTCTATAAGGCTGCAATTGCTGCGGGCGCAAAGGACAATATCTCGCCTCGTGCTCGTCTGGAATATTATCCCGGCTATTACGCGGCGGATGTCTTTGATCCAGATGGCTACACTTTTGAAGTGGTTCACAAAGGCTAGTAACTAGGTGCTTTAGCACCGCGCTACACCGGAATATCCACACGGATTGAGCAGCCGACAATTTCTTGTCCGCTTTCAAATTGGGCGGTGTATAATGGGTAAACCGTTCCACCGATGAATCCTGATGCCGACTGTTTGCGACGCTATGCGGAAACGCAGGCCGAGGCGGCGTTTGCCGAGGTCGTGCGGCGGCACACGGATTTTGTCTATTCCGTCGCCCTGCGTGTGACGCTGAACGACGCTTTGGCGCAGGAGGTGACGCAGATGGTCTTCACCCAACTCGCGCGGCAGGCGGGTGCGCTCAGCAAATACGACACGATTGCCGGCTGGTTGCACACCACCGCGCGGCACTGCGCCATCAACACCATCCGCGGCGAGGAACGCCGCCGCGCCCGCGAACACGAGGCCACTCTCATGCAAACCATCGCCACCACGTCGGAGGTCCATTGGGAACAGCTTCGGCCCATTTTGGACGAAGCCGTGGGGCAGCTCCGCGAGGACGACCGCAAGGCTGTGCTCCTGCGTTATTTCAACAACCTCAGCCACCAGGAAGTCGGCGCGGTGCTTGGCCTCAGTGAGGACACCGCGCGCAAACGGGTCGATCGCGCGCTGGAAAAACTGCGCGGGTATTTTGCCCAGCGCGGGGTCAAGGCCACCGCGGCGATTTTGGCGGCGGCCATCAGCACCAACTCGGTGCAGGCCGCGCCCGTGGGCTTGGCGCAAAAGGTGGTGCCCGCGTCGCTGGCAGTGGCCGGATCGGGTCATGCACTCCTTGGGGCAATTTTTATTATGAGCAACAAAACCAAAATAATCCTGGCCCTCGCGGTCTTGCTATTAATATCCACCGGGCTTTATTTCGCGTTCGCGGCCCCAAGCGAGCCCAAGAATGTTTCAATCCTAACCAACACATCACTGCAGACCAAGGCAGCCCAAGTGGTCACAACCCCCAGCTCCACCGCAGCCCCGGTGCCAGCCCCCGCGCCTATATCTCCCGCGCCGGTGACTCCGCCGGCGGTGCAAGAGGCGGCCGTGGCAACTACGGCTTCCGCGCCGTTTCAAGCAGTCGCAAATGCAGCTCCTGCCGCCCAGCTTAATGTGGACACCGCGATGACCGATTTTGCCAGCCTGTTGCAGGCAGGCGACTATGCCAAGGCGGTGGAGACTTACATGCAAATTCCGGCGACTGTTTCCGGTCAACAATTGGTGGATGGCCTGCAAAAAAATCCGGATTTTATGAAAACGGTGCAGATGTTGATCAATTCCACGCAATCGGCCCAAACCGTCACGCCGACTTATAATGACGCGGGCGACCTGGCCACCTACAACCTTAATTCGCCCACGAATGGCAAGACCATGGTGCGGTGGAAAAAGATCAAAGGGCTGTGGTTTGTGGATGCCTTTGAATAGTTCCTGGCCAAAAAAACGCCGGGAGGGGAATATTTTTGTCAGGTATTCGGGCGGGTGACGGCTATAATACAAATAGCCCATGACTCCCGACCAGGAATTGCTCCGTCAATACGCCGAGGAAGGCTCCGATGCCGCCTTTGGCGAATTAGTGCGCCGACAGGTGAATTTTGTGCATTCCGTCGCCGTGCGGGTGGTCGCGCCGGACACCCATCTCGCCGAGGACGTCACGCAGCGGGTTTTTACCGACCTCGCGCGCAAGGCCCGCCCGCTTTCCCGCCATGCCTGCCTCGCCGGTTGGCTGCACCGCACCACACGCTACACCGCGATTTCCGCCATCCGCAGCGAGCAGCGCCGCCGCGCGCGCGAACACGAGGCCGCCACCATGCAAACACTGAACACCACCCCGGAACTGAATTGGGAACAAATGCGTCCGTTGCTGGATGCGGCGGTGGACCAGCTGGGGCCGCTCGACCGTGAAGCCGTCTTACTCCGTTTCTTTCACGGCCAAAGCCATCGCGAGATTGGCGCTGCCCTTGGCCTAAGCGAAAACTCCGCCAATAAACGCATCGAACGCGCGCTGGAAAAACTGCGTGGGTATTTTGCACGGCGGGGAGTGACGACGACCTCGGCGATTCTCGCCACGGCCATCAGCGCAAATTCCGTGCAGGCCGCGCCAGCGGGGCTGGCGGAAAAAGTGGGGCGGGCGGCATTGGTCGGTTCCGGCGTGCTGATGGTGGGAGCTGGCGGCGCATTTTTGACGGCAATTCTTTTTATGAGCACAAAAACCAAAATCATTCTCGCCGTCGCCATCATGGTGGCGTTGGTGGCCACAGTCGCGATAAGTTGGAACAACTGGCTTAAACCCGCGGTGGGGACGGGTTTTGAAGACCGCTGGGCTCCAGCACCCGAATTGCCGAAAACATCCACGATTGCCGCGCCCGCTCTTCCGCCCGCGCCTTCGGTCGCCGTTGCTACCGGAACAACATCCGCCGCGACCTCATCGGCAACCGTCAACGACCCGCAGGCAGAGTTAAGCACCGCGTTGCCGGACTTGATCACGTTGATTCAAAATGGCGATCTATTCACTGCCTATATGCGGTATATGCCGCCGTCTTACTTTGCCTCAATGCCGCAAAATGTGAAAGATCAGCTGGCCCAGCAGGAGGCCAACCTGCTGGCGGACCCGAACACGGCCCCTCGCAGGCAACAGTTGGTGCAGGCGCTGCAAGCCATGCAGACCCTGGTGCCGACCATGAACGCTGCGGGCGACACCGCCACCTATGACCTTCCCTTTCCGGCCGGCAACCCGGATGTGCAAAAAATTTCCTTCATCAAAGTTGACGGCAAATGGTATTTGTCGCCGGGGGCGAATGCGTTGTTTTAGATCAAAATTGACGGAGTTAAATTATGCTATAAATCAACAACTTATAAAATAAAACTCGACTCGCAATGTTATTTATGGTTCTTTGGGTAACGAACCTAAGATAAACTGTGGCGACGAAGTCTAAACTCAAAACACCACCAACCCCATCGGGATTGCGGGAGCATCTGTATCCGCATTTCGATAAAATGCTGCCGCGCGCCGATAAAGAGGCGCGATTGGGGCAGCGTGGGGTGGTGTGCTGGTTGTATGGGTTGTCGGGGTCGGGCAAAAGCACGCTGGTGTTGGGCTTGGAGCGCGAGTTGTTTGCCGCCGGGCGCGCGGTGCAGGTGCTGGATGGTGACAACATCCGCACGGGGCTGAACCGCGATTTGGGCTTTAGCGAGGCCGAGCGGCGTGAAAACATCCGCCGCATTGCCGAGGTGGCCAAGTTGTTTGCCCAATCGGGCGTCATCGTGCTGGCGTCGTTCATCACGCCACGCGAAAGTTTGCGCGCACTCGCGCGGGAAATCATCGGCGCGGAAGATTTTTTGGGCGTGTATGTGAAGGCGTCGTTTGCCACCTGCGCGGCGCGCGACCCGAAGGGGTTGTATAAAAAAGCGCAGGCGGGCGCGGTAAAGCAATTCACCGGGCGCGACCAGGAATTTGAGGAACCGGTGGCAAATTCAGAAGATTTGGTCTTGGACACGGAAAAGTTGGACTATCCCACCTCGCTCAAAAAACTGCAGACGGTTCTTCAAACACGTTATACGTCACGCACAAAAACTAAGAACTAAGAACCAAGAACCAAGAACCAAGCCCCCCAAAAACTTTTTCCCATGCCCTCCTATCTCGTCAACCATCTTGCCCAGCTCGAAGCCGAGGCGATTTACGTACTGCGCGAAACCGCGGCGCAATTCCAGCGCCCGGTCCTGCTCTTTTCCGGCGGCAAGGATTCCATTGTGATGACGTGGCTCGCGCGCAAGGCGTTCTGGCCCGCGCGCATCCCGTTCCCACTCGTGCATATCGACACGGGGCACAACTTTCCGGAGACGATTACCTTTCGCGACGATTTTGTGAAGCTGATGGATGCGAAGCTCGAAGTGGGCCTCGTGGAGGACAGCATCCGGCAGGGCAAAGTCGTCGAGGAAAAAGGGCCGATGGCGAGCCGCAACAAATTGCAGACGGTGACGTTGCTGGACAAACTGGCCGCGCTCGAGGCGGATGCCGCGCTGGGCGGCGGGCGGCGCGACGAGGAAAAGGCGCGCGCGAAAGAGCGGTTCTTCTCGCATCGCAATCATTTCGGCGAATGGGACCCCAAAAACCAGCGCCCGGAATTGTGGAACATTTTCAACGGTCGCAAACATTTCGGCGAACACTTCCGCGTGTTTCCGCTCTCGAACTGGACGGAGATGGACGTGTGGCAATACATCAAGCAGGAGAAAATTCCGCTGCCGGGTTTGTATTTCGCGCACAAGCGTCCCATCCTCGAGCGCAGCGGCATGTTGATCGGGGTCACAGATTTTATCACCCTGCTGCCGGGCGAAAAGCCGGTGGAGCAAGTGGTGCGCTTCCGCACGGTCGGTGATGCCACCTGCACCGGCGCCGTCTCCTCTTCGGCCTCCACCTTGGACGAAATCATCGACGAAGTCGCCGCCGCCCGCGTCACGGAGCGCGGGGGCCGCGCCGACGACAAACGCTCCGAAACCGCGATGGAAGACCGAAAAAAAGAAGGATATTTTTAAAGAGTGTTTTTGTGTCTTGGTGCATGGTGTTTTAGTGCCATGTCCAATTTCACGCTCCATTCCACGCACCTCCATTAAATTAACTCCATAACCCACCAAGGAATTTTGCTCTGCCGTGCTGATTAAAAAATTTGAGGATATTCGATCTTGGCAAATCTCGCGCGAGCTGGTGCGGGAGGTTTACTCCATTTCCAGCAAGGGCGCGCTGGCGAAGGATTTCGGGCTGAAAGACCAGATGCGGCGCGCTGCCGGCTCCATCATGCACAATATTGCCGAGGGTTTTGGGAGCGGCAGCCGTCCGGAATTCATTCGTTTTTTGCGCTATGCCCAACGCTCGGCTACCGAATTGATGAGCCAACTCTATATCGCCCTGGACCAAGCTTACATAACCCAAGACCAGTTCGAGCAATTACGCAAACTTGCCGAAGACGCCCACGCAACCATTGGGGGATTCATCAAACACCTTCAGACAAAGAAACCCACAGGTTAAACGCCAAGAGTATGCTTTTTCTTTCACGACACATCATTACAGGCACAAAAAAACCAGGTACCAATTCACTAAAACACTAATTCACCAAAACACTAAAACACTTTTCACTATGAGCACTGGTTATCTGGGCATGGATTTACTTCGCTTTACGACGGCGGGCAGCGTGGACGACGGCAAGAGCACGCTGATTGGGCGCTTGCTGTATGACAGCAAGAACATCTTCGAGGATCAGCTCGAGGCGGTCGAGCGCGCGTCCAAGCAACGCGGCACGGACTATGTGGACCTCGCGCTGTTGACCGACGGGCTGCGCGCCGAGCGCGAGCAGGGCATCACCATCGATGTGGCCTATCGCTATTTCGCCACGCCGCGGCGCAAATTCATCATCGCCGACACCCCGGGGCACATCCAATACACGCGCAACATGGTCACGGGCGCCTCGACGGCGAACCTCGCCATCGTGCTGATTGACGCGCGCAAAGGGGTCATCGAGCAGACCTGCCGCCACGCGTTCATCGCCAATCTCCTGCGCATCCAGCACGTCGTTATTGCCGTGAATAAAATGGATTTGGTGGAATACAAGGAAGAGACGTTCAAGGAAATTTGCGCGGCGTTCAAGCAGTTCGCGTCGCGGCTCGACAATCTGGTCGAGATGACGTTCATCCCCATCTCGGCGCTCAAGGGCGACAACGTGGTGGATAAATCCACCCACATGCCGTGGTATCAGGGGCCGACTTTGCTTTACCATTTGGAGACGGTGTATGTGCGGCCCGACGCCAACCATGTCGAGGCGCGTTTCCCCGTGCAGTATGTGATCCGCCCGCACATTGCGAAATACCACGATTTCCGCGGCTACGCCGGGCGCGTGGCCGGCGGGGTGTTCAAAACCGGGGACGACGTGGTCGCGCTGCCCTCGGGCTTCAAGACGAAGGTGACGGGCGTGCACACCATGGGCGGCGAATTGCCCGAGGCCTTTGCGCCATTGTCCGTCGCCATCACGCTGGCGGATGAAATCGACATCGGCCGCGGCGACATGCTGGTGAAGGAAAACAACCCGCCGCAAATCGGCCAGGAGATCGAGGCTATGGTCTGCTGGTTCTCCGAGACGAAGCTGAAGCCGCAGGGCCGCTACGTGATACGCCACACCACGCGCGAGCTCCGCGCCATCGTGCGCGAGGTGCGCTACAAGGTGGACATCAACACGCTGCACAAAATCGAGGACAATTTGGAAATAGGGCTCAACGATATCGGGCGGCTGAGCCTGCGCACGTCCGGCCCGCTGTTTTTCGACAGCTACCAAAAGAACCGCACCACCGGCAGCTTCATCCTCATCGACGAGCAATCCAACGCGACCGTCGCCGCGGGGATGATTATCTGAGCGAAGTTGCCGAGGAGCAAAGTGAGTAAACAGTAAATCTCCGCAGCTCCGGCATTTTCTCCAAAAATAAAGGCGGGCCGCCTACCCCTAAGCGGCCCGCCACTGATTTTCTATTTCGTTGCTGCTGTTACCCCATTCTCCCGGAGGAGAATGACCTTCTCTACACCATCTTTCATGCCAAGTTCCGGAACATCGGAAATACTTTAATTTACTTTCATGTGCCCCGGCAAGTGTCACGCGTGCAAGGGGTTATGGTCATGATTATTTTTCGGCCAATGAGGGATGCGAACCGTAGAGAAAATTTCATCGTGAAGTTCTGGCGCGCAGACGCGCAAAACAAGCTGGATTGCCCGGGGTTTCACGGCTAAGAAAATAAAATATCTTTTCCCCTGTTTATCACCCTTACCCCATGAAACGCCGCCTTTTTCTCCGCAATACCCTCGCTGCTTCCGCCGCCGCTTATATCCCCAGCCGCCTTTTCGCCGCCGCCCCGGCCGCGTCAACCCCGGCTGCGTCTGCTCCGCCTGCCGGCTCCGCCGCGACTGCGGCCAACACCCCGGCCAAGCCCGCCACGGTGGACATCGCCACCGCCACCGCCGCGCTGTATAAAATGGGCAAGCGCAACGTCGCGATGCACGACCCCTCGGCCATCGTCAAGTGCAAGGACGAGTATTGGATCTACCGTTCGCAAAACCAATCCTACCGCTCGAAAGACCTGCTCAATTGGACGGCTGGCCCGCGCAACGCCGTCCTCTCCGCGTCTTTTCCATGGTTTAATGACGCCGTGCCCGGCTACGCCAATGGCCCCGCGTTTTGGGCGCCCGATTGTATCAAGGTCGGCGACAAATATTTTCTTTTTTACGCGATATCCGCCTTTGGCAAAAACACCTCGGCCATCGGCCTCGTCACCAGCCCGACACTCGACCCCGCCGATCCCGATTACGCCTGGGCGGATCAGGGCATGGTCGTCAAGTCCGTCAAAGAAGATAACTTCAACTGCATCGACCCCGCGGCGTGTTTTGACGCCGACGGCAACCTCTGGCTCGCGTTCGGTTCGTTCTGGTCTGGCATCAAAATGATCGCGCTCGACAAGACGGGCCACCGCATTCCCGACAGCCCCATGCACTCGCTCGCGCAAAACAACGGCCACGCCACTGCCACGCCCGAAGGCGCGCTGACGGACAGCATCAACAAATCGCAAATCGAGGCCTCCTATATTTATCATCACGAAAATTATTACTACCTCTTCGTCAATTGGGGCTTGTGCTGCCACGCCCTCGCCAGCACCTACAACATCCGCGTCGGCCGGAGCGAGAAAATCACCGGCCCGTATTTGGACAAGGACGGCAAGGACCTGCTGCACGACGGCGGCACGATGTTTTTTGAAAGCTCCGGCCCGCTGCTCGATAGCGCGTCTACTGGCGGCGGCGGGCGCGGTGGGCGGCGCGGGGGTGGGGCGAACAACTCGCAAGTTCCCGCGCAGGTGCATGCGCTCGTCGGCCCCGGACAGGCGGGAATTTTTCTGGAAAACGGCAAACACTGGTTCACCTGCCATTATTACGACGGCACCGCCAACGGTAATTCGTTCCTCATCGTGCGCCCGCTGACGTGGGACAAAGCCACCGGCTGGCCGGTGTTGGAAGAATATGCCGACCCCGTGCCGATTCCCACGCCCACGCCCCGGGGTGGTGGCGGCGGTGGACGCCGCGGTGGTGGTGCAGTTCCGGCAGCGAGTGGCGCAAGTGCGCCAGCACCGGCGGCAAGTTCGGCGTCTCCCGCAAGTTCGACCGCGACGAATTAAAGCAAACGTGCCGGGAAATGACCGGCTAATTCTTAATCGCGCCAGCTTGAGAGTACTGGAAAATTATTTTTTGCAGACTGGCTTTTTGCGCGTCACTGAGGTTGGAGCCATTCACCGTGGCGGTGGCAGTGGCCGGGTCGCGTTTGGCCCATTCCTGTAGCACGTTGGCAAAAGCGGTGTTCTGGGCGGCGCTATTGGAGATGGTGGAGGCCCACGCGAAGGCCGTCGGCAAATCGTTTTTGCCTTCGACCGCGATGAGTTGCGTAATCGCGTTATCGCGGGTGGGGCTGGCGGGCATGGCGTCAATGGTCTGCGAGGCGGCTTGCGGATCCTGTTTGATCCAGTTGCCCAAGACGACATTGGTGGCGCTATTGACAATGCTGCCGGGAGGAAAATCGGCCAGGTGCGCCGCGGCGGCCGCGGCGTCCTGCGTGCTCCACGCGATGACAATGTTGGCCAGCGTTTTGGTTTGGATGCCAGCATTGCCATCGTCGGGCGGCTGAGTGTTGCGGCTCCAAGTGGAATTCTCGGCGAGGTCCCACGCGGCCTGTGGGTCCACATTCGCGTAAGTGGAAAGGGCGGTGCGCATGGCATTGGCTTGGGCACCGGCCCCGGCGGATGGCAGGGCTTGCGCCCAGGCAAACGCCGCTTGCGGATCCGCCATGGCCCAATTTTGGGTGATGACATCGGTCATGCCGCGGAAGTTGGGGTCGGTGGGAATGGTGAGGACAAATGCGGCGGCACTGGGCGGATCCGTCTGCGACCACGCGCCGACCACATTGCGAAACGCCTGGTTGCGGGCATCGGCGTCGGACTTGGGCAGCGATTGCACCCAGGCCAGCGCGCCTTGAATATCTTGTTGCGCCCACGCGGTCGCCAGGAGCGGAAGCGCGGTATCGCGCACGCTCGCGAGAGTCACTTGTGCGAGTGCAGCGGCAGCGGCGGCAGGGTTGGTGGCTCCCATTTGCGCGATGACATCCGTCAATGCCTGATCGTGGACTTCACCGTTGGTGGTGCTATCGACCCAGGCGAGTGCGGCGGCGGGGTCATTCGCGGCCCAATTGGCGGCGAAGTTGACGACAAGCGCATTTTTGGCTGCGCCGTTGGGAACGGTGCCGAGATAGGTGATGCCGGCGGTCGGGTTTGACCGCGCAAGCGCGGTGAGCGCGGAGGAGAGCGCGTCCGTCCGCGAATTACCCACGGGTAAGCCAGCGGCCCAGGCGAGGGCGCCAGCCGGATCCGTTTGCGCCCAACCGGCAGCGAGTTGTTGCAGCGCCTGGTTGCGCGCAAGGCTGGGCGGCAAGGCTTGCGCTGCTGCTGCTGCTGCCGTCGGATTTTGCAAGGCCCAGGCGTGGAAAATCTCGCCAAAGGCATCGAGGGATTGGCGGCCAGGCGGCAGGTGGCGCAAAGTGGCGAGCGCAGCAGCGGGGTCGGCGGCGGCCAGCCGTGCAAAGATGTCCCGATAAATTTCGTCGCGCAATTGCGGATCGTCCACCTGGCTGACGGCGGCCAAGGCGGCATTCGGGTCCTTGGCGGCCCAGGCATCGAACACGGTGGTGAGCGCCAGGGCCCGGCCATCAAAAACCGTGCGGCTATTGGCCCACGCAAGCGCGGCGGCGGGGTCGGCGGCGGTCCAGCGGGAGAGCAAAAGTTTTTGGGCAAACTCCACCACGTCGGATTTTGGCAATTGCTGGAGGGCGTCGAGCACGCCGCGCACATCGCCGGGGCGGAGGTGCTCCACGTAATCAAGCACCTGGCGCATGGTGTCGATATCGTCTTTGCCACCGTGGCGGAGGAAGCTGGCGAGGTCGGTGATGCGCGCGGTGGCTACCGGGCTGGGCGCATGGTTGGCAGCAGGCAAAGCGGATGGTCCGCCGCGCAATTGGGTCAGCTGCCGATATTGGACGAGGATGGTGATAATCGCGCCGAGGCCGAATACCGCCGCCACGGTGCATTTGAGGTTTGCGCGCATAGTCGGTCAATTAGCCACGGACAATCGGCGAGTCAAATTTTTAGGCAGTGGCGAAATTGAATTCCAGGGCGTCTGAATTCATTTCAGCCCGATGGATTATTTCGCGGTGAATCGATATTCCGTAATACTGCTAAACGTTTCGCCGGGACGCAAAATGATGGAGGGAAAATTGTCGTGGTGGACGGCGTCTGGAAAATGTTGAGTTTCGAGGGTGAGGAAGCCGACGGCATTGCGGCCAGCGCCACGGCCACGCGCGGGGGCGGGAGTGGTTGCGGGTGGAGCGGACGCGGCAGAACTTGCGCTGACACTGGCACTCGCCGCCGAAGCAGCGGGGCTGGTGCTCGCTGGCGCGGGCGGGGGATTCAATTGGCTCGTGTAAAGTTGGAGGCCCGGTTCGTTTGTCCAGACTTCAACACTGCGGCCGGAGGTCGGCTCGGTAACGCGCGCGGCGAAAGTGAGCGCGGTGCCAGCGGCTTGGTCGCGGTTGAGCACGAAGCTCGCATCATAATGGCGGGCGGCGCCGGCGCCGAGCTGGTCGGCGTGCGCGCCGAGCGCGGTGGGTTGGGTAAAATCGAACGGCGAGTCCTTCACGCTTTTGATTTCGCCGGTGGGGATGAGCGCGGCGTCGGCCACGGTGTAGCGGTCGGCGTTGATTTGCACCTGGTAGCTGTTGCTATCGCCGCGTCCGCCCGCGAGGTTGAAGTAAGCGTGATTGGTGAGGTTGAGCGGCGTGGGCTTGTCGGTCGTCGCGGAATAGGCAAGGCGCAGCGTGTTGTTCGCGGTGAGCGTGTACGTGAGGCTCACGGTAAGTGTGCCGGGGAAGCCTTCCTCGCCATCTTTACTGATGTAGGTGAGTTTCACATTTACGTCACCGTCCTTGTTTTCTCCATTGATGACGCCCGACCAGACAACTTTGTCGAAACCGACGAGACCGCCATGCAATGTGTTGGGGCCGTCGTTGGCTTTGAGGGTGTAGGTGTTGCCATCGAGCGTGAAGCTCGCGCCCGCGATGCGGTTGGCGACGCGGCCTTTTACGGAGGCCGATTGATTGAAGCGGGCGTAGTTGGCCAGCGGATTCGGGGCAAGCACGACGTTGGCGAGCTGGCCGTTGCGGTCGGGCATTTCCAAATCCACGATGGTCGCGCCGTAGGCGAGGATTTTGACGACCGCGCCATTTTTATTGGCCAGCGTGTAGAGCGCCGTGCCATCGGGCAACTGCGAGTATTCCGCTTTGGCGGCCTTGGCGGAAATTGCGGGCGTAGTTGCGACCGGAGCAGAGGCAGCCGCATCGGCAGCAAACACATTCGCCAACGGCAGAACAAAACCAACGACGAGGCAAAACGCCTGGCGCAATTGGGGGGTATTCATGGTGGGGTCGGGGTAGATAATAATATTGGTTACCAAACTTCAGCGGGCGCAGCAAGACTGCGCCCTTACAAAAATCACTTCGGCATTCCGGTTGTAGGGGCGCAGTCTTGCTGCGCCCGCTCCGGCATTACATCAGCAACGCTTCGGCGAATGCGGCTTCGATGTCGTCATAGGGTTCGAGGCCGACGGAGACACGGATGAGCGCGGGATCAAGGCCGACGGAGGCGAGTTTTTGACGGCCAGAGGGCGAGTTGACGAGGTCGTAGTGCGCCAGATACATGAACGGGCACAGCAGGGTGAAATTCACGCCGAAGCTCGGGCCTTTGATGACTTGGATGCGGTCGTAAAAGCGCGCGAGGTCGCCGCGTGGGACAAAACTGAAGACGCTGCCGTCGCGCCCGTGTTTGCGCGCAAGCTTGGAAAAATTGCCATGGGCCGGGGCGTCACCCGTCCAATGCACGGCGCGCACGCCGCGGTGCTTCGCCAAATATTTTGCGAGCCAGGCGGCGTTGGCCGTCGCTTTTTCGACAAGCGGTGCGTAGCCGTCAATCTGTGCGGCGAGGCGCGCGAGGTCGCGCGAGTAATGCGGCGCGAGGTTCGCGGAGACGGCGGGCTGCAGCGTCGCGCTCCAAGATGAGGCAGGGTTGAACACGACCGCGCCGCCCATGACATCACCCTGGTTGCCCGCGAATTTTGTGAGGCTGTTGATGACGACATCGCAGTACGGCAGGACGTTGACCACGCGCGGGCTGGCGAGTGTTGGGTCGGCGATGAGCACTGCGCCGTGCTTTTGGCAAAGCGCGTACAACGCCGGCAAATCTCCCGCGTGCAGGAGGGGATTCGTCGGAAACTCCGCGACGACCCCGGCGATTTGCGCGCCATGTTTTTGGAAGTACGCCGCGAGTCCCGCCAAGTCATAGACATCCGGCCAGAAATGGAAATGCTCATCGGGGCCGAGGAATTTTTGCAGAATCTCGGTGGTGTCCACATATTGCCAGCCGAGCTGGAGCCAGAGCCCGCGCTTGCGCGGAAGCTGCACTGCGCGCACGGCC